>JAKMFD010000018.1 GCA_022425625.1 Crocinitomicaceae bacterium
GTATAGTACTCGGTAAATGAAGAAATTGCAGCTCCAACGACTAAACCAACAAGAGTTGCATAAAACACATTCATTGACGAAATTGTCTGCACACCCTCTCCGTAGAAAGACATTTGCATTTCTGCAGGTAGCATCCACTTGACAAGAACGAAACATGACATTGCCACTAATGCAATAGAAGTCCAATTTCCGATATTCAAAGCTGTTTGAACCTGAGCCTCTTTTGCGTCATTTGATGAAATTTTAACAAGCAAGGTTCCTATAATAGAAATAATAATTCCAAAACCAGCAATTGCCATTGGAAGCAGAATTGGACCAATTCCTCCAAATGCATCATTAATTGCGCCTCCCATATCCTCAATAACATAGTTACCAAGAACCATAGCTGCTAAAACAGTTGCAACATATGAGCCAAATAAATCTGCGCCCATACCAGCCACATCTCCTACATTGTCTCCTACGTTATCTGCAATTGTTGCAGGATTACGAGGGTCATCTTCTGGAATACCTGCCTCAACTTTACCAACCAAATCAGCTCCTACATCCGCAGCTTTCGTGTAAATACCACCACCAACTCTTGCAAACAAAGCAATAGATTCTGCACCTAGAGAAAAACCAGCTAAGGTCTCAAGTACAATTGTCATATCGGCGGTGTTCGTCCAAACACCTCCCATTACATAATGAAAAAACAAAATAAAGAATGCTGTAAGACCAAGAACAGCTAATCCAGCAACACCTAATCCCATGACGGTACCACCACCAAAAGAAACTTTTAACGCATTTGGTAGACTTGTCTTCGCAGCCTGAGTTGTTCTCACATTTGTTTTTGTGGCTATCTTCATTCCCATATTTCCAGCGAGCGCTGAAAAAATGGCACCAACAATAAAAGCAACAATTATTAGGTAAAGTGTAGTAGGTACAATGTATGCTACACCGGCAAGCACTAAACTTGCTCCTAAAACGAAAAAGGTCAATAAACGATATTCAGCTTTTAAAAATGCCAAAGCACCTTCATAAATGTGGTCTGAAATTTCTTTCATTTTGCCGTCTCCAGCATCTTGTTTCATAACCCATGCTTTTTTAGCAAACATGTATAACAAACCTACAACAGCTAAAATGATAGGTAGGTAAATTGCAATTGATTCCATAATTATAATTAATAGTATTTTAAGGCGCCAAAAGTAGACTATTCTGTCAATCTTTGCAAACCTAAGACATAAAAAAAGGAGTGGCAAGCACTCCTTTTTCTAATATAAATGTATTGTCTACTTGCTATAAGTTGCTTGACAGGTTCCAGAACCTCCTGTTAACGGAGTTGTGTTCTGCCAAGTAAAAGTAATAGTGAAACTTAATCCATCTGAATTCATTGATCCAAATCCAGAATAAATGATGTCTCCAAGACCACCCGGGGCGCCGTCAGAAGCTTCAGCAACCGTTATTAGCTCACCATCTAATTGACAAATAGCGGTTCCGTAACTTCCAGTAATACCACTAAAAAAATCTGTGATTAAAATTTGTTCAGCATTTCCTCCGGCTATAACATTCGGTGAACCATTTAGTGCAAGACCAGTTCCGCCACCGCAATTATCAGAAACATTCCAGTCACCTAGCCACGTATCTTGATTCACCACGACATGAACCATTCTTGTTACGGTTGTAGTACCGTTATCATTCGTAGCTGAATAAGATACCGTATAATCACCTACTTGGCTGGCATCTACGTCACTAACATCAGTGACTAGGACTACTGCACCGTCAATATTCGCTGCTGTGGCGTAAGGATCAGTCCAAGTTGTAGCAACACTTATCGTCGTATCTGCCGCTCCTACAATTGAAATTACTGGTGTATAAACACAAGAACCATCATCCTTTTTAGCTTCTTCATTATAATTTGCTGCACCGATATCTGTACATCCTTTTTTCTTGCATGAAGCTGAAAACATAATTACAGCAAACAAGGCAAGCATAGAATAAAAATTTGTTTTTTTCATAAAGTCGTTTTTCCAAATGTAATTAATTTCTGAATAAAAAAAAACGGCACCGAAGTGCCGTTCATTCAAACGATTTGCTATTAACCTTGTGTGACTTCAGTCGAAACTTCAGGCGCCACAAGAGCATCTTTGATTTTTTTCTCAAGCTCTTCGGACAGTTCAGGGTTGTCTAATAATAAATTCTTAATAGCATCTCTACCTTGGCCCAGTCTGGTTTCTCCGTAAGAAAACCAAGAACCACTCTTCTTCAAGATATTCAGTTCAACACCTAAATCAATAATTTCACCAATCTTAGAAATACCTTTACCATACATCACATCAAACTCTGCACGCCTGAAAGGTGGTGCCACTTTATTCTTTACAACTTTGACCTTGACTCTATTACCTTTTACTTGATCCCCATCCTTAAGCTGAGTTGATCTACGTATATCAATTCTAATCGAAGAATAAAACTTTAGTGCGTTACCTCCAGTTGTAGTTTCAGGATTACCGAACATAACTCCGATTTTTTCACGAAGTTGATTGATAAATATACAACAGCAACCTGCTTTGTTTATTGAACTGGTTAATTTCCTGAGCGCTTTAGACATAAGCCTTGCCTGTAAACCCATTTGAGAATCTCCCATTTCACCTTCAATCTCCGCTTTTGGTGTCAAAGCCGCAACAGAATCTACAACTATTAAATCAATTGCACCGGAACGGATCAAGTTATCAGCAATTTCAAGAGCTTGCTCACCGTTGTCTGGTTGAGAAATTAGTAAGTTCGCAACATCTACACCTAAATTTTTTGCGTAAAACTGATCAAAAGCATGTTCCGCATCAATAAAAGCTGCAATACCACCTTGCTTTTGAACCTCTGCAATTGCATGGATTGCAAGCGTCGTTTTACCCGAAGATTCTGGACCATAAATTTCAACAACACGGCCTTTAGGATATCCTTGAATACCTAGAGCTAGATCTAAGGTTAGCGAACCTGTAGGAATAACATCTACTTTTTCAACAGGTGAATCTCCGAGTTTCATTACTGCACCTTTTCCATAGGTCTTGTCTAGTTTTTCCATGGTAAGCTGTAATGCTTTCAACTTATCCTTATTCATTTCTTTATTTGGCATATCGTTTGTTTTTTTTAGGTCACAGACCTTAATTAGTAATGAGTCAAATGTATCACCATGTGTTCGTAAACAATTTACGACCTAGTGCAATTCTAATAAATCAAGTATCTCGTTTGCATGGTCTTTCGTTTTAGGTTTTTGGATTACGTGCATAATCAAACCATTTTCGTCAATGACAAAAGTCAACCTATGAATTCCTTCATATTCTCTTCCCATAAACTTTTTGGGTCCCCAAACACCAAATGAGTTAATGAGTTCTTTAGCTTCATCCGCCAATAATGGAAAAGGCAATGAAAATTTGCTAGAAAACTTGTCGTGACTTTTTACGGAGTCCGCACTCACCCCCAAAACTTTAATTCCCTTGGACAATAGCTTGTCATACCCATCTCTCAAACTACAAGCCTGAGCTGTACAACCAGGGGTGTTATCCTTAGGGTAGAAATAGACCACCCACTTTGAACCTTTAAAATCATCATCTGTGATTTTCTTATTATTCTGGTCTACACCTTCAAATTTAGGAGCAGTAGCTCCAACTTTTAATGTCTTCATATGTTTATATTTTAATCTTTATGATTGACGTAATTTTAATCAAATATAATTATTATTATTACTACAACGTCATTTCAACAAAAAAAAAACAAGAAAGTTTTTAATATTATCGGGACTATTCGTTTTCAGCAATCGAACCTAATTCCAACAGCAAATCCTCTAGCATCTTTACGTCTTTATTATCAGGCTCAGCGTCACTATTAAGCATTGACAATTCCTCTTGTAAGCTCGATATACAGTATTGAACGGCTCTTGAAAAATACATTTTAACATAAGAACCTCCATTACTTTTGTAGAACTTCAATACCTCTGGCAACCTTTTTCTAAGACCGATATCTTGCCTTAAGGTATAAGTAATGTAATAAAACATCATTCTAATTTCTCCTTCGTTTTGCCATTTTTCACTCTGATTAAAAATCAAATCTTCAAAAAACAGACGTTCTTGCTCTTCACCGACAGCACTATACACCTCAGCAATT
The DNA here is from genome assembly GCA_022425625.1 of Crocinitomicaceae bacterium. Lineage (GTDB taxonomy): Bacteria > Bacteroidota > Bacteroidia > Flavobacteriales_D > Crocinitomicaceae > UBA952. The sequence continues at coordinate 4,132 of JAKMFD010000018.1, forward strand.
GTCAAAAGAAGGTCATCTCCTGCATCTTTTTGAATAGATCTTGCAATTGCCAAGCCGGCCCCCTCATCTAAATCAACAAGACTAGAAAAAGCATTTGATCGGACCATACGAGAGGGATCGTTAAGAATCAAATCCTTTAGCTTCTGAAGCTTTTCATCTAAAGACAAAGTCATCGCGGCATAGGCTGGGCACATCGCGGAACGAACTTGAGATTTTGAATCATTTTCGAGCCTGTCAATTATAGCATTTTGCATTTGAGCATTGGCATCAAGCAACCCATAGCGCAATGCGAGTTCTGCCGCTGACGCTCGTATTTCCCAAAACTTATCATTCAAAGCATCTAAAACAAGATCTTTTGGATGATCACAATGCATACTTAGGGCTCGTTCTAAAGCCACTTTTCGAGATCGATATTTATCAGAATGATAAAATTGGTGTCTGAAAAATGCCGCAGGCTTATCCTCGAACACTTTTGCTAAAAGGACTTGCTTTGGGTCAATTTGAATATTCACAATCTTCTCACTCACCCTAAAAGAAAAGGTCTCTGAAACCTCATCGATAGTAATCTTATGAATGTCAGCATTAGAGGCACCTTCGGTCCATATGGCAACCTCTGTAGGAATACGATAAACTGGAAAGTCTTCTTTATTTTGACGTTGAAGAATATTCAAAATGACCTCATTTCCATCCTCGTTTAGCTCATAATCAGTAAATAAAATAAGATGCCCCTTACCAAGAAACCATTGGTCAAAGAACCAATTTAAATCTTCACCAGATACATCCTCAAAAGCCATCCTTAAATGATGCACCTCAGCTGCCGTAAATTTATTTTTAGTGAGGTATTTGTTCAATCCCAAGAAGAATGCATCATCACCAAGGTAAGCTCTTAACATATGCAGAATCCTGCCCCCTTTATTATAAGAGTGACCATCAAACATATCTTCCTTATCTAGATGATCGTACCAAATTAAATCATGATAACCTTGATATGCAGCAGATTGGTAATAACCTTCGACTTCAACTTCAGCCTGATAATCAGCCTCATCTGCGCCATATCTAAATTCATCCCATAAGTATTGTGAGTAGTTTGCAAATGATTCGTTTAATGGGAGGTTTGCCCATGATTCACAAGTCACCAAATCTCCAAACCAATGGTGAAACAATTCGTGTGCAATCGTAGATTGATCGTTATTATCTAGTAATTCACTCGAATCTTTGTAAACGTAATCACCAAAAATCACAGCTCCTGTGTTTTCCATGGCTCCCGAAACATAGTCGCGGACGACAATCTGATTGTACTTGTCCCATGGGTACTCCAAATCAAGCAGTTCGGAAAAATATTTTATCATTGCTGGCGTTTCACCAAAAATCGCTCGAGCATCATCTTTGTATTCAGGTTCTACATAGTAATTAACATCAATACTAGAACCATCTTTTTTAGTAAAAGAATCTTTCACAATACTAAATTCACCAACAGCCATCATGAAAAGATAAGGAGCATGTGGCAAATCTTGTTTCCAATGGTCCGTGCGCAGACCATTCTTTTTCTTTTTAGAGGAGATTAAATCACCATTAGAGAGTGTGACGTATTTATCTTTTACCGTAATTAATAATTCTTGAGTGGTTTTACTATTTGGAGCATCAATAGTGGGAAACCAAACGGAATTGGATTCGGTTTCGCCTTGCGTCCAAATTTGAGGCATTACATTTGGGTCTTCTCCCTTAGGATTTATAAAATATAATCCTTTATCTGATAAAATTGCTGCACTTCCAGAAGTTTCCCGTTCATTTGGTTTAGCTACATACTCGATAATTAAAGTGTACTCCTCAGAAGATGTATATTCCCGATCTAGTTTGACTTTAAGCTTCAGCCCATCATCATATTTATAAATTAAATCTATTCCATTCATAGAAACTTTCGAGATTTCCATTCCTTTTGCATCTAAAATGATAGAATCTGAAGGGTAAAAATGCGGCTTAGCTGTTAATGTTTCTCGACCAATTAAGTAGGCATTAGACCAATCAAACGAAACTTCTAGTTTCGTATGAATTAAATCTGTCAACAAAGTTCTTGATGCATTGTAGATGGATCTAACTTTAACTGAGTCGTCAAATGATTGAGCCACTCCAGGGTTGTGAGTGGGTGTATTAAACTCATCTTCCATTGTTTTTATTGGAGAAGCAATCATGGCAAGACTGTTTAAAATGGTTAAAAAAAGCAATTTAAGTTTCATGATATAAAGATTTAATTCCTACAAATCTGCCCAAATTATTTTAAAACACCGGCGTAATTTATGTTAATTCATTTCAGATTCAATTCTACTTAGTAATTTTGTGGCAAAGAAATTCAGATGACACCATTTAAAACGTACGATTTTAAGGGCAGAAAAGCCATCGTTCGAGTAGACTTTAATGTTCCGCTTTCGAAAGAAACATTTAAAATTACCGATGACAAACGAATGCAAGCTGCACTTCCAACTATTAAAAAAATAATTTCAGATGGTGGATCAGTCATTCTACTTTCTCATTTAGGCCGACCAAAAAATGGACCGGAAAATGCTTTCTCACTAAAGCACCTTTGTGAACATTTGAGAATTATTTCGGGAGCAAAAGTTTTCTTTTCTTCAGATTGTATTGGATCGCAAACTGAGCAGGCGGCTAAAATTTTAAAAGGTGGTGAAATACTGCTCGTTGAAAATGTTAGATTTTATCAAGAGGAAACAAAAGGCGATAT
>JAKMFD010000041.1 GCA_022425625.1 Crocinitomicaceae bacterium
ATTATCACGAACATGCTACCTATAACAGGGGTAAATATGGTCTTCAAGTTGGCATGTCAACGTTTAAAAGAATTTCAAAATTTTATGATGGATTTGCGAATACTGAAAATATCGCAGCAGGTTACGGCTCTCCGGAGGATGTTCTTAAAGGTTGGATGCAAAGTCCTGGGCATAGAAAAAACCTATTCAATAAAAGTGCGACACACATGGGTGTTGGATATTATCATAATACACAAAGTAAATACGGGCATTACTGGGTTTTTGAATCTGCGGTCCAATAATTAGTCAATTCTATCCAAAGCTTTTTCTATAATTTCTAATTTGGGTACAGTGAATATGTTTGACTTGATTTTTGTACTTTTGGAGGCGTTTAAATTGAAATCCGAATGGAACAAATCCCTGCATATAAACCCAAGAATAAAATTAGAATTGTAACTGCTGCCTCACTCTTCGATGGTCACGATGCTGCAATCAACATTATGCGTAGAATTATTCAATCTACAGGTTGTGAGGTTATACATTTAGGTCATGATCGTTCTGTTGAAGAAGTAGTGGACTGCGCTATTCAAGAGGATGCTCAGGCTATTGCTATGACTTCCTATCAGGGAGGACATAATGAGTATTTCAAGTTTATGTACGATTTGTTGTGTGAGAAAGGAGCACCACATATTAAAATATTCGGTGGTGGTGGCGGAACAATTCTTCCAGAAGAGATAAAAATGCTTCAAGATTACGGTATTGAACGGATTTACCATCCTGACGACGGAAGAACCTTAGGGCTTCAGGGTATGATAAACGATCTAGTTGAGCGATGCGATTATGGCCTAGGGGAAGATTTAGAGCATGACCTTAAAAAGGTACAATCAAAAAATATCCCTGCGATTGCAAGAACTATTTCTGCGGCAGAAAATTTCCCAGAAAAACATGCAGATGCGCTAACAGAGATAAGAGATTTGGCTTCAGAAAGTAAGGTGCCAGTATTAGGTATAACAGGCACAGGAGGAGCAGGGAAGTCATCTTTAGTAGATGAACTGGTGCGTAGATTTCTCGTAGATTTTGAGGATAAGAAAATTGCTGTAGTTTCTGTGGACCCTTCCAAAAGGAAAACAGGAGGAGCCTTACTGGGCGATCGAATTCGAATGAATTCTATAAAAAACAGTCGGGTGTATATGCGTTCATTGGCGACACGACAATCAAACTTGGCACTATCAAAGCATGTTGCTGAGGCACTTTCAATATTAAAAGTTGCAGCTTATGATTTAATTATTCTTGAAACTTCTGGTATTGGACAATCGGATACAGAAATATTGGACCATTCTGATGTCTCATTATATGTGATGACCCCTGAATATGGCGCGGCAACGCAATTGGAGAAAATAGATATGCTTGATTTTGCCGATGTGATTGCACTAAATAAGTTTGATAAAAGAGGTGCTTTAGATGCCTTAAGAGATGTTCGTAAACAATATCAAAGAAACCACAATCTTTGGGATTCGAATGTAGATGAAATGCCCGTTCATGGTACTATTGCGTCGCAATTCAATGACCCTGGGATGAATTCTCTTTACAAAGTGATCATGGATCAACTTGTTGCAAAGACAGAAGCTTCATTGAAATCTACCTTTCAAATCACACGAGAAATGTCTGAGAAGATATTTGTAATTCCACCTGATCGAACGCGTTATCTTTCTGAGATTTCTGAAAACAATAGAGCCTACAATAAATGGGTTGAAATGCAGGTTGAAGTTGCCGATAAGCTTTATGGTCTTACACAAACTATAAAGACGCTTTCGGACTCAGATTATGAAGACAGGGACAGAATGATAAAAGGAATTCAGGAGGTACTTGAAAAAGAAAAATTAAATTTTGATCCTAAAAATTGGGCTTTAATTGAAAACTGGGAAGCCAAGAAAAAGTCATTTAAGGATCCAGTGTTTGAATTTAAAGTTCGCGAAAAAACGTTGTCTATTCAAACGCATACGAAGTCATTATCACATTCAGATATACCGAAAGTGGCGTCTCCAAAATATAGTGGTTGGGGTGATATTCTGCGTTGGTCTTTACAAGAGAATTATCCGGGAGAATTCCCGTTTACCGCAGGTTTGTTCCCATTTAAAAGAGAAGGTGAAGACCCTACACGAATGTTTGCGGGTGAAGGCGGTCCTGAGAGAACCAATAAACGTTTTCATTATGTTAGTCTTGGGATGCCTGCCAAAAGATTATCAACTGCATTCGATTCCGTTACCTTGTATGGTAATGATCCTGACATCCGACCTGATATCTATGGAAAGATTGGGAATGCTGGCGTTTCCATCTGTTGCCTTGACGACGCTAAAAAACTTTATTCTGGGTTTGACTTGAGCCATCCAGCGACTTCTGTCTCCATGACTATCAATGGTCCTGCACCTATGCTATTAGCGTTTTTTATGAATGCAGCAATAGATCAAAATTGTGAAAAGTATATTTTTGATAAAGGTCTTGAGAAGGAAGTTGAAAATAAAATCAATGCAATTTATAAAAAGAAGGGTGTTGAAAGACCTAGCTATAACGGAGATTTACCAGAAGGTAATGATGGACTTGGTTTGATGCTTTTAGGAGTGACAGGGGATCAGGTACTTCCAGAAAATATTTATAATGAGATTAAGGCTAAGACACTTACTCAGGTTAGAGGAACCGTTCAGGCGGACATTCTAAAAGAAGACCAAGCCCAAAACACATGTATATTCTCTACGGAATTCGCTTTAAGGTTGATGGGAGATGTTCAGGAGTATTTTATAAATAAAGGAGTTCGGAATTTCTATTCCGTTTCAATTTCTGGATATCACATTGCGGAAGCAGGTGCAAACCCTATTACGCAATTGGCTTTTACTCTCGCGAATGGCTTTACATATGTTGAGTATTATTTGAGTCGAGGTATGAGTATTAATGATTTCGGACCAAACTTATCTTTCTTTTTCTCAAATGGAATTGATCCTGAATATGCTGTTATTGGAAGAGTAGCGAGAAAGATATGGTCCAAAGCAATGGCCAAAAAGTATGGAGCCAATCCTAGGGCACAAATGCTTAAATACCATATTCAAACCTCCGGTAGGTCTTTGCATGCTCAGGAGATTGATTTTAATGATATTCGTACCACATTGCAGGCATTATATGCGATTTATGATAACTGCAATTCATTGCATACAAACGCATATGATGAGGCAATCACAACGCCAACTGAGGAATCTGTGCGAAGAGCAATGGCTATTCAGCTGATTATAAATAGAGAGCTAGGATTAGCGAAAAATGAAAACCCACTTCAAGGAAGTTTTATTATCGAAGATTTGACGGATTTGGTGGAGGAAGCTGTTCTTTCCGAGTTTGATAGAATCACAGAACGAGGAGGAGTACTTGGTGCCATGGAGACCATGTATCAAAGGTCTAAAATTCAAGAGGAGTCTCTTTATTATGAAACCTTGAAGCATACGGGAGAATTTCCAATTATTGGCGTGAATACTTTTTTAAGTTCTAAAGGCTCGCCAACGATTTTACCGAAAGAAGTTATTCGTGCAACTGAGGAGGAAAAACAGTATCAAATTGAGATGCTTAAAAATCTGCATTTGGCGGAAGAACAAGGCACAAAAAAAGGCATAAAAACCATTCAAGATGCTGCAGTTAACAATCAGAATATTTTTGAAGAGCTCATGGAAACCTGCAAACATGCTTCTTTGGGGCAGGTCACCAACGCTTTATTTGAGGTTGGTGGTCAGTATCGCAGAAATATGTAATAGCTATGTTTTCTATCGGTGAAGTTATTTCTATTCTAAACGAAACAGGTAAGTATACTGTGGTCTCTATTGAGTCGGAGGTAATAAAGGTAGTTGATGAGTATGGATTTGATTTAACGATAAGTCGAGATAAAGCTGTTAAGATTCATCATTTTAAAACAGGAGCTATTTCTATTAAAGACTCAGATAAACCAAAGCCAAAAAAACAAACAATAAATGCAGATGAAGTCCCGAGATTGGACTTACATTTTGAATCTTTCGATACCAATAACTATGAGGTTTCGGCACACGAAAAGTTTACCATTCAGATGAATACCTTTAAGCGATTCATTAATGGACATTTAAAGAATAAAACCACACGCGTTTTGGTTATTCATGGCGTAGGTGAGGGAAAGTTAAAAAGTGAAATTTTCGCGTGCCTGCGAGGGAGAAAGGGATATGACATGAACGACGCCAACTATAGTCAACGAGGAGTTGGAGCCTCTTATATTGATATTAAAATATCTGTAGCTGAACCTCTATAAGTGAAGGAAACTTTTCTTAGCCAATAACTCATCCTCAGATTCCCTGTAATTAGGATCATCTACACAGCAGTCTACGGGACACACCGCGGCACACTGGGGTTCATCATGGAATCCGGCACATTCTGTGCATTTGTCATGGGTGATATAATAGACATCCATATCAACGGGGTCAAAGGATTTATCTGCATCAACATCATCACCGTCTAGCGTCGTAATCATACCTTTTAGAGAGGTCCCATCAGAATATTTCCATTCAGCGCCACCTTCATAGATGGCATTATTTGGGCATTCAGGTTCACAAGCTCCGCAGTTGATACATTCGTCCGTTATCATTATGGCCATAGCAATCTAATTTTTTACAAATATAAAACCCAAATTTGATTCTTTTGTTCAATACTAGAAAAAAGAAGCTTACTATATTTGTAGCGTGAAAAAAGAATCTTTAGTACAAGCCTTTTGCCAGTTAGGTTTGGTCATGCGAAATATTGGTGAAAATAAACCTTGGGAAAGCTTTGATATAGGAATCACAGCTTCTGAGTATGATGAATTCAATGCTCTAATGGGTGCTTTAAAACATCACAATGGGTGGTTTACTGAGGAGATGATACGCAAGGCGATAGGAAATCTAGGTGAAAGTTTAAATAAAGAAAATCTGGAACAATGGTGCGACCAGTATACTTTTTCCAAAAAGCCAAAGACAATAGCTGTAATTATGGCTGGAAATATTCCACTGGTTGGATTTCATGATTTTCTGTGTGTACTGCTTTCTGGAAATCGCGTAATGGCAAAGATGAGCTCAGAGGATGATAAACTACTACCTGTTTTAGCAGAGTTTTTAATTTGTTTTTATCCAGAGGTAAAGGATTTTATTTCATTTTCTGACCGGAATATGAAAGGTTTTGATGCCGTAATTGCCACAGGTAGTAATTCAAGTTTTCTTCATTTTGAGCAGTATTTTTCAAAATACCCACACATATTCAGAAAAAATAGAACATCCATCGCGATATTGGATGGAACAGAATCGGAGTCACAGTTGAAGGCTTTAGGTGATGATATTTTTGTTTTTTTTGGAAGGGGTTGTCGGAGTGTATCTCATTTGCTTTTGCCAAGGTCGTTTGAAATCAACAAGGTATTTGAACATATTGTGCATCAAGGAGCTGTTATTAATAATAAAAAGTACGGTAATAATTATGATTATAATAAGGCCGTTCACCTTATGAATCAAGAAAAATTACTCGATAATAACTTTGTACTTCTGAAAGAGACAACATTACTTTCCTCACCTTTAGGTATGCTTTATTACCATTTTTATGATGATGTTGATGAGGTCAATTCCTATTGTGAAGAGCATAAAGATTCAATTCAGTGTAGGGTTGGTGCAGGTGGACTTCCTTTTGGCACTGCTCAATCTCCTAAGTTAAACGATTATGCTGATAATGTGGATACAATGCAATGGTTGAATTCATTATAATGGAGTTGTATCAGGAAGATTTATCTACCTTTGCAACCCATGTCGCTTTTTAATAAATACATGATATTATACAAATCAAAAGAAGAAATCGCAATAATGCGAGATGCAGCTCAAGTTGTAAGTAGAACACTTGGAATGGTTGCGAAACATTTGAAGCCAGGTGTTACCCCACTTTCATTGGATAAGATGGCGCATGATTATATTCTTTCCCAAGATGCAAAGCCTGGTTTTCTTGGGTTGTATGGATGCCCTAGTACTTTATTAATTAGTGTAAATGAGCAAGTTGTTCATGGATTACCTACAGAAAGAGCATTTGAAGAGGGTGATATTGTGTCTGTTGATTGTGGTGCGATTTACAAGGGGTATTATGGAGATCATGCGTACACATTTAAAGTAGGAGCCGTTGCCCCAGAAGTGAGCCATTTACTTAAAGTAACAAAAGAATGTCTGTATCTCGGTATTGAGCAATGCACTACTTCAAATCGGTTAGAGGATATAGGTTGGGCCATACAACAGCACGCCGAAAATAATGGTTTTGGTGTTGTGCGTGACCTTGTCGGTCACGGATTAGGTAAGACACTACATGAGGAACCACAGGTCCCTAATTTTGGGCGAAGAGGTCGAGGGAAGAAGATTCAGAATGGATTGACCATCGCTATTGAACCTATGATTAATATGGGGACTGAAAAAGTTAGAACACTCGAAGATGAATGGACTATTGTGACAGAAGACGGCATGCCTAGTGCGCATTTTGAACACGATATTGCCGTAGTTGATGGCAAGCCTGAAATACTATCTACATTTGATTACATTTATGATGTAATCGGCACGGATGACTAAAGAAAAACGATTCTTATTTCTAACTGTATTGACATTTTTAATGTACGGATTAGGTCTTTTTCTTGATGCTGATTTTTTTATACTGCCTTTCCCGCTTTTTGATTTTGTGTTGTTATGGGCAATATGCAGGTTTGCCATTTCGCATTTCAAAGAAATAAAGCTTTATCAAATTCTTTTTGCATTTGGCGTGCTTTTCAAATTACTCACGAATGAAATTTTAATTTCACTCATTTTGTCTAAGGCGCAAGCCTTATCATATGCCCAAACGGGTATTTTTGATGCTTTTTTCTTGTTCGCTATTGTTTTTTGGTCCGCAAGCTTTACAGCGTTGGTTAACATCAAAAATAGCGCAATATCCATTTATTGGTCCTTACTACATATTGTAATTAGTGTCGGAATTTTGTTTACTGTTCCTTTTTGGTTAATGCCTTTGTTCAGCATACTACCAGCTTTAGCTATCGAGATTCATGATCCCAAAATAAGCTTCAAATGGTTATGGTATCTTAAGTTTGCGTTGGATTTAATGACCCTTGCAATGCTACATTTATTAAATTAGCTTTTACAAGTGAATCACTTCTCCATAAGCTGCTGCTGCTGCTTCCATAACTGCTTCTGACATCGTAGGGTGTGGGTGAATTGTTTTGATCAATTCTTCACCAGTCGTTTCTAATTTTCGAATTGCCACGATTTCTGCAATCATTTCTGTAACATTTGCTCCAATCATATGAGCTCCGAGCAATTCACCATATTTAGCATCGAATAATAACTTTACAAAGCCATCCTTCGCACCTGCCGCACTTGCTTTACCGGAGGCGGAGAAAGGGAATTTTCCAATTTTCAGCTCAACTCCAGCTTCTTTTGCTGCTTTTTCAGTCATCCCTACTGAAGCTATTTCAGGTGAACAATAGGTGCATCCTGGTATATTTCCATAGTCAATTGGTTCAGGATGATGCCCTGCAATTTTCTCAACACATACGATTCCCTCAGCCGAAGCTACGTGAGCTAATGCTGGTCCAGGGACAACATCTCCAATAGCATAGTAACCAGGCATATTCGTTTGGTAAAAATCATTGACAAGAATCCTGCCTTTATCAACCACAATTCCTACCTCTTCTAAACCAATATTTTCAATATTTGCTTGTATTCCTACAGCAGATAGAACAACATCACATTCGATTTTCTCATCTCCTTTAGCTGTTTTAACTGAGACAATACAATTCTTCCCACTAGTGTCCACACTTTCAACCGAAGAGCCGGTCATAACCTTTATACCAGACTTTTTGAATGTTTTTTCAAGTTGTTTTGAAACATCGGTATCCTCAACCGGGACGATATTTGGTAGATATTCAACAATAGTTACTTCTGTACCAATTGCATTATAAAAGTATGCAAACTCCACACCTATTGCGCCTGATCCCACTACAACCATTTTTTTAGGTTGTTTTTTTAGGGTCATTGCTTGTCTATATCCTATAATTTTCTCTCCATCTTGTGGAAGATTCGGTAGTGTTCTTGAACGTGCTCCTGTAGCAATAATTACGGCCTTATCAGCAGTATAGTCCGTGCTTTTGCCCGCTTCATCTGTAACAGTTACAGTTTTGTTTGCTTTTAAGATACCATTCCCAGTTAGGACATCAATTTTATTTTTCTTCATTAAGAATTTGATGCCGTTGCTCATTCCATCGGCTACGTCTCTGCTTCTTTTAACCATACCATTAAAGTCCGCTTTAGCATCCTTAACAGTAATGCCGTAATCAGCCGCATGATTCAGATATTCAAATACATTCGCTGATTTTAAAAGCGCTTTTGTCGGGATACATCCCCAATTTAGACAAATGCCACCAAGAGCTTCTCTCTCTACAATTGCTGTTTTTAAACCTAGCTGTGATGCTCGAATAGCAGTAACGTATCCACCAGGTCCGCTTCCTACTACAATAATGTCATAACTCATAGTACACTTATTTTAGGGAACAAAAATACTTAAAATAATGAAATTTATTAGGGTTTTATTTTCTTATTCGAAACTCTCTTTGATGTGTGATTTAATTCTTTTTAATATCGAATTAGATACCTAATTTATGATTATTTTTGTCTGATAATTAAGAAGAAATGAGCGAAACACTCCAAAAACCTGCTACCGTCGAACAAGCAGTTGATCTAGGCCTAAGAGCTGATGAATTTGAAATGATTAAAGATATTCTTGGTCGCACCCCAAATTTCACTGAAACTGCAATTTATTCTGTGATGTGGTCAGAGCATTGTTCTTACAAGAATTCAATATTGTGGCTTAAAACATTACCAAAAGACGGTCCTCACATGCTTGTAAAAGCAGGTGAAGAAAATGCTGGTTTGGTAGATATAGGAGATGGTATGGGGTGTGTGTTTAAAATTGAATCGCACAATCATCCGAGTGCACTAGAACCTTATCAAGGAGCTGCAACAGGTGTTGGAGGTATAAATAGAGATATTTTCACAATGGGTGCTCGGCCTATTGCGCAACTGAATTCCTTACGTTTTGGAAATATAGAGAGAGACCGTACAAAATGGCTTGTAAAAGGTGTCGTAAAAGGTATAGGTGATTATGGTAACGCCTTCGGAATTCCAATTGTCGGAGGTGAGGTTGCTTTTGACGATTCATACAATACAAATCCATTGGTTAACGCTTTCTCTGCTGGAACTATAGATACCACTAAGATGATTTCAGCAACCGCGAAAGGACCAGGTAATCCAGTTTTTATTGTCGGTTCCTCAACAGGTAAAGATGGTATCGCTGGGGCAGCCTTTGCTTCTAAGGACATTACTGAAGATTCAGCATCAGATTTACCTTCTGTTCAGGTGGGCGATCCTTTTATGGAGAAGTTGCTTCTTGAAGCCACTATGGAATTATCAGAAACAGATGCTATTGTTGGAATGCAAGATATGGGCGCTGCGGGTATCACATGTTCAACATGTGAAATGAGTGCTGCTGGAGATGTTGGAATGGAAATAGATTTGGATAAAGTTCCAACTCGACAGCTGAATATGTTGCCATATGAAATACTGCTCTCCGAATCTCAAGAGCGCATGCTTGTTGTGGTTCAAAAAGGGAAGGAGCAAGTTGTGAAAGACATTTTTGATAAGTGGGATCTTCATGCAGAGGAAATAGGCGTAGTTACAGATACTAAACGAATTAGATATTACATGAATGGGGCGCAAGTTGGTGACGTTCCTGCCGAATCTTTAGTCTTAGGTGGTGGAGCTCCTCAATATGAAAGAGAATATACAGAACCAGCCTATTATAAAGAATTTAAAAAGTTTGACATCAATTCAATTGAGCAGCCAGAGCATCTTAAAGTAGTCGCAGATGCAATCCTTGGAATGCCTAATATTGCTTCTAAAAGATGGGTTTACGAACAATATGACTCAATGGTTGGTACAAGAACAATGACGACCAATGTCCCTTCAGATGCGGGTGTTGTTAATATAAAAGGAACCAATAAAGCTTTGGCGATGACAGTGGATTGTAATTCACGTTATGTTAATGCTGATCCCGAGGTGGGTACAATGATTGCAGTTTCTGAGGCTGCGCGAAACATCGCGTGTTCAGGAGGAGAACCGAGTGCAATTACAAATTGTTTGAATTTTGGAAATCCCTATAATCCTGAGTCATATTGGCAATTTGTAGGTGCCATCAAAGGGATGTCTGCTGCTTGTTTGAAGTTCAATACACCGGTTACCGGAGGTAACGTTTCGTTTTACAATCAATCCGTGATTAATGGAGTTGAGGTGCCGGTATTCCCGACGCCTACAATTGGAATGATTGGAATTTTAGAAGATAAGAACAAGTTAATGTCTCTAGATTTTAAAGATAAAGGTGACCTAATCTTTTTAATTGGAAAGTATGAGGAAGATATCTCATCCTCTGAATACCTAGCCAATTATCATAATGTTAAGGCATCACCTGCGCCATATTTCGATCTTGATGATGAATATAAAACGCACAATGTGGTAAAGGAGCTTATTCAAGCGGACCGTATTAATGCCGCTCATGACGTTGCAGACGGTGGTTTATATGTTACCCTAGTTGAAATGTCCTTTCCTCGTTCACTTGGATTTGATATTGTAACGGATTCTGAAATTAGAGAAGATGCTTTCTTATTTGGTGAAGGTCAAGGACGAATTGTGGTAACCGTTTCAGAAGATCAAGAAGATTTGTTCCTTGAACACATGGTTAATTCAAAAGTTAATTTTACCTTGTTAGGCCATGTGACTAAGGGAAAGCTTGTTGTGGATGATGAGCACTTCGGATTTGTTAATGAAGCGAAAGAAATTTACAACAATGCTTTAGGGAACATGTTAGAAAACTAATTATGGAATACAATACAACTAGAGAAAAATTAATACTCCCTGAATATGGACGTAATGTGCAGAATATGATATCTCACGCTATGGAAATTGAAGATCGTAAGGAGAGAAATGATGCAGCTCAGGCAATTATAGAGGTGATGGGACAATTAAACCCTCACCTGAGAGATGTCGATGATTATCGCCCAAAGCTTTGGACGCATTTATTTGTTATGTCCGATTTTCAGTTGGATGTCGATTCCCCTTATGAAATCCCGAATAAAGAGGTGCTCAGTGAGAAACCTGACCTCATGATTTATCCAAAGGGACGCATAAAGTACGGTCATTACGGAAAGTATACGGAGAAAATTCTTAGTGATGCAAAGGATATTAATGACCCAGAAGCCAAAGAGGCGCTAAAGAAGTCCATGTCAAACTTTATGAAAATGCAATATTTGACGCACAATAATAACGCAGTTGAGAATAATGTAATTGCAGAAAATATAAAGGAATTATCAAATAATGAGCTTGTTTTGGAAAATCCGGATGAGTTGACAAATACGAATGTTATTTTAAGAACAATCGGTCAAAATAGAAAGAATACAAGGACGAATAATAACAATTATAAGTCCAAGAAGAAGAGATATAAAAGATAGCATATGGCTTCGTTTGAAATACATGGAGGAAAACCTCTAAAAGGTGAGCTCACACCTCAAGGAGCAAAAAACGAGGCATTACAAGTTTTATGCGCTCCGCTTCTGACAGCTGAAAAAGTCACCATTTCAAATATTCCGGACATCATTGATGTTAACAAACTCATTGCACTCATGCAGGCGATGGGGGTGAAGGTCGAAAAAGTAGAGAAAGGGACCTATATTTTTCAAGCAAAAGAAATTAATATAGATTATCTACAATCGGAAGATTTCAAAATTAGAGCAGGTTCTCTCAGAGGTTCAGTGATGATTGTGGGACCGCTCCTTGCGCGATTTGGCGTAGGTTATTTACCAAAACCTGGTGGTGATAAGATAGGTCGTCGAAGACTAGATACTCATTTCGCTGGAATGATGAAGCTTGGAGCAAAGTTTAATTATGATGCCGGAGAACACTTTTATGCGGTCGAGGGTAAAAATCTGAAAGGAGCATATATTCACATGGATGAGGCATCTGTGACAGGTACCGCTAACATTGTTATGGCGGCTGTTATGGCAAAAGGAGAGACGACCATTTATAATGCTGCTTGTGAACCATATTTGCAACAGCTTTGTAAAATGCTAAATGCAATGGGTGCAAATATTAAGGGCATTGGTTCAAATATGCTTAAAATCAATGGGGTCAAGAACCTTTCAGGTTGCTATCATAGAATTCTCCCTGATATGATTGAAATCGGTTCATTTATTGGCTTGGCAGCTATGACCAAATCTGAAATAACCATTAAGGATGTCAGTTGGGATAACCTAGGTATTATACCTACTATTTTTAGAAGATTGGGTATTAAACTGGAGCGCAGAGGAGATGATATTTATGTTCCTGTTCAGGAGAGCTATGAAATAGAGACCTTTATTGATGGTTCAATCATGACCATTTCAGATGCACCATGGCCAGGTTTTACACCTGACTTACTCTCAATTATATTAGTAATTGCGACTCAAGCGAAGGGCTCAGTATTAATTCATCAAAAAATGTTTGAATCACGTTTATTCTTTGTGGATAAACTTATAGATATGGGTGCTCAAATTATTCTATGTGATCCACATAGGGCTACAGTTATTGGACTAGATCGTAAAAATGATTTAAGAGGAATTCAAATGACCTCTCCGGACATTAGGGCAGGGGTATCATTATTAATTGCAGCACTTTCCTCTAAAGGGAAGAGTACAATTCATAATATTGAACAAATTGATAGAGGTTACCAAGATATTGATATTCGTTTAAATAATATAGGTGCTGATATTCGAAGAATTGGCTAGTTCTCTGTAATTATATGTTTTCCAAGGCATGTTTAATAAGATCTGACATATGTTCTTTGTAGTTGCTCGAAAATGTCTTTGCTGGTCTGTTAGCAATTCCTAAACAAATTGTCGCACAAGAATGTCCGAGAGATGTTCCTAGCGCGAATAGGGCTGAGCTTTCCATTTCAAAATTTACAAATTTATGTGTGCCATCATTAAATTTCTCAAGTTTTTCATGTAAGTTTTGAGTATGTGTTGGAATTCTTAGTTCCCTGCCTTGAGGGGCATAGAAACCTGAGCTTGTAATCGTAATGCCTTTGAATGAATGTTCTGTTTCAAATTTAGCTAAAAAAGAGGGCGTAGATTTTTTGATGTAAGGATAAACATGAGCTGGAAACATATCTTCCTCTACAATTGAAGAAAGTAAATTTTGTTCGTCATCATCGTAATTTATCTTATAAAAATGCCCAATATTATCAAGCCCCATTGCATATTCACTAAGTATATAAGAATGAATTGGAATATTCTTTTGAAGTAGACCACAGGTGCCTATTCGCAATATTTCGAGTTTTGTTTTTTGTGCTTTTTCAGTTCGAGTTTCTGTGTCTATATTAAAGGCAGCATCAATTTCGTTTAAAACAATATCTATATTGTCTGTCCCTATACCTGTTGAAAGAACTGAAATTCGTTTATTCTTATAAGTACCTGTCTGACAGAAAAACTCTCTGTGATTTGAAGAGAATTCTATTTCATCAAAAAATGCGGCAACAAGGGGGACCCTTTCTTGGTCACCTACAAGTATTATCTTATGGGATAGGTTTTCTGCTGAAATCCCAAGGTGATAAACCTGGTTTTTAGCATTTAAAACAAGCTCAGTAGGCGCAAAGGTTTTCAAAAAAAATCAATTTGTTAAGCTACCAAAAACTTTATTGAGAAGCTCGGATACTCTAGCAATGGGATCTAGTCGGATTTTATTCTCCTCCTTTTCGACCATGATGAAAAGCCCATCAATGGCCCGTTCGGTAACAAATAATTCCAAGTCAGGATTGATTTTATCACCTCCAGTAAGTGTCATTGCTGTATTATATTTGTTAATTAAAGGATTCCAATATTCAGTTAATTTGACTTTTGAAATTGCAGACGCCACTTTAGGCGCAAATGCTTGTTTCAGGCTCTCAGTTGTTTGATCTTTTAAATATTTAGTGGCGGCTCCATCTCCTCCATTCAGAATTGCAAAACCATCTTGTATCGACATACCTGTTATGGCATTTTTGAAAATAGGAAGTGCTTCTTTACATGCTTCTTCGGCTGCTCTATTTAATGTAGTTTCAAAGCGTTCTACTTGACCATTTAAACCTAGGTCAAGAGCCTTCTGTCTAACTTTCAATGCGTCAGGTGGGAATGGAAGTTTGATTTGTGGGTTTCCCAAAAAACCATCTGTAACGGAGGTTACATCCACAGAATTATTGATTCCTACGGTTAATGCTTCTTTCAATCCTGCGACAACCTCATTATTTGTTAGGGCAGGTGCTTCAGGTGTCGATGAGCCATCATTAATATAATTCCCTGCTTGTCTTGCAGCACTATCAAGTACATCACATGACGTTGAAAGTACCAGGCTAATACAAATAAACAGTTTCAGGTTTCTTTTCATAGGTTATCGAATTAAATTGATGTATCCTGTAAGGATTTTTCTACCATCATTTTCACGGTCTTTGTATATAGCTCTCCAAATATACGTTCCTTCTGTTACCTTTTGGTTATTATAGGTACCATCCCATTCTGCTTTAATATCTTTTGTTTCCCATATGGTTTCACCCCACTTATTAAATATTTCTAGGCTGAAATTTTGATAATCAATACCCTCAACAACGATTGCCCAAGTTTGATTGTGTTCATCATTATCAGGTGTGAACGAATTAGGTGCATAAAATATAACATCTGGTACGATTTCAATTTCTAGCGTAATTGTATCTGAACAGCCTTCGTTAGTTGTTGCGATTAAGGTGATTGGATAAGTTCCTGCAACACCCTCTGGGTATGTGAAAAAAGCGGAACCGCCATTGTTTATAATATTATTTGCACCTAAACTAAACCAATCATATTCAACAACATCTCCAGTACAGGATTCTGTTGTTTGGATTTCTGTTTCAAACCATGTAGCAGGATTTTTTGAAATTGCAAAATTAGCTTCAGGTGGTGGTGTAACCTCGATGATATTTTGAAACTCTTGTACATAAGTGCATCCATAATTTGATGTTATGGTTACGAAACAGTCGTAAACACCAGGCGTTTCAAACGAGCATGACAATGTTTCGGTTCCGTTTGTAGTGTAGACATCACCATTTGAAAACACATAGTTCGTGGTCTGTACATCTGCACTGTTAATGGTATTATTAGAAATCATGAAATCTGCAGGGTCACATAATTTCTCATAATCAGGCACGATTAAAGGGGTAATGTTATCAGGAAAGGTAATTGATAAGCATTCAGAAGTTGTAGGTGATCCGCATTCTTCGGATAGTGTAACACAATATTGGGTATTGTTAGTATTTGGATTAACAGTTATTGATTGCCCTGGGTCGATAATTGTGCCATTCGCTGTCCAAGTATAAATGTATGGTGATGAACCGCCGGCACCGGTTGCTTCGATGTCAATAAAAGCATCTGCACAAACGACACTGTCCTCCGAAATCGAAGTAATACTTAGTGGATCAGGTTCGCTTATCGTTGTAGTTATGGTTTCGATACAACCATTATAATCTGTTACGGTGATGGTATGACTACCTGCAAATAAATCAGTAGCCTGGTTGCTCGTACTTACACTTTGATCCCATGAATAGGAATAAGGTGCCGTACCATCAGCTACGCCGACTGATATCGTACCATCGTCAGCACTATTACATTGTGCATCAGTTTGATTGTCTATAGTCAATGTCATTGCAGATATTACACCTACGGTAACTGAAACATTGCCAATACAGCCTGAAGGTGAGGTCACAACACAGGTATATGTTCCTTCTTGTAAATTTGCGATCGTTGCAGTGGTTTCGTTATTATCCCAAAGAAATGTTTCTGTACCGTCGGATGGAGTCATAGCTGCAGTCGCAGTGCCATCATTTCCTCCTGTGCAACTTACCGGAGTTGTTGTGCCTGAGAATGAAGCAGGACTATCTCCGACCGTAACATTTGCACTTGTATTGCATCCATTTCCGTCAATCATTGAAACGGTGTAGGTTCCTGGTAATACATTATTTACTGTTTGAGTTCCCGCACCGAGTGCTGGCCAGGAGTAGGTGCAAGGTTCTGGAGATCCAGGACCTGGAACGGCTGTTACTGAACCAACCCCCTGACTACAAACGTCATCTGTTGCGGATGCAATAACTTCAGGGGCAGCTGTCGTAATGTATGTGGTATCCGAAACAGCTCCTAGCGCAGTTCCACATGCTGAGGCTGTTAAGAAGTAACCGGTTGTTCCTGGAGGAGGACTCGTTACTGTTAATATTTGCGCGTACGGAAAAGTTTCTCCGTTTTCATTATTCCATACTAAATTACTATTCGCTCCTGTAACCTGAACATACGGTATCGCCTCAATCGTGTAATCATTACCTCCACCATAATTCCAACGATAGGCATCGTTGTCCGCATTCCAAATCGTATTGTTTCTTCCGGGAGTAATATGGGCTATAGTACCATTATTGTTTTGGATACCTTGAATAGCTAAGCCACCGTTCCATCCAGAACAGACGGTTTTTTTACCAATGTGTATTTCAATATTATTAGATGTTTCAAAAAGAACTACGCCTAAATAGTTGCACTCTGATATACCACACTGAAATGCACCAATTTCTTTGTAAAGAATGACACACATTCTATTTGGTGCCGTGCCAATTGTCTCATATTGTATATTTCCATCAGGACTCGTAAAATTTGAAGGGTTCATATCTTGATACGCAGGCATTATGGAGTTGTGAGTGGCTGTAATTGCACCGCTTGGCAATGCTGTCCCATCCAATGACCATGGACAATAACCTCCCGCATTTGCCATATTAAAGGAAATAATCCCGTTAGAGCCAATGGTGAATTGTTGAAAAACATTTCCATAGAATGTAAAATCAAAGCCAATATTGGCTGCCGCACTCCAAGAGTCATCGGTCATCGTTGGAATAACTGTTGGATTTTCTAAATGTAAGCCACCTAGAAATGTACCTGCCCCACCTGGCACACAGTTCTCAATTGCTACAGTTTCACCAGCACAGAGTGTAATATCATCACCAAGACAGATTTGTTGTTGTGAGTAGGTGTTATGTGCAATAAATAAAATGCTTAAAAAAGCAGTAATAGTTTTTCTAGTAATCATCTCTAATTTTCTTCTTAATCAGTAAACGTTTATGCATGGAGAAGGTTGCTTGTATGAAAGCAAAAATAATGCATTTTATGCCTAACTAAAAATTATTCGAAATATAGATGTATATTGAGGTTCAGTAAATCCTATTTAACTTTTTAATAAATAACATTTAACATTAGTAAATCTTGCTTACTTTTGCCTCGATTTGAACTTTAAAAATTAAGTTATTATGTCTACAAATTACCACTCAGAAATTGAAGCATTTATGAATCGTGTAACGTTGAAAAATGCACATGAACCAGAATTTCTACAGGCCGTTCAGGAGGTAGCAGAAGCAGTTATTCCTTTCGTCGAAAACAATCCAAAATATAAATCAGCTAGAATTCTTGATAGAATTGTAGAACCAGAAAGAACAATTATGTTCAGAGTTCCATGGTTAGATGACAACGGAAAAGTTCAAGTCAACAGAGGGTATAGAGTAGAATTTAATTCAGCAATTGGTCCTTATAAGGGAGGTCTAAGGTTCCATCCATCTGTCAATTTATCAATTTTAAAATTTTTAGGTTTTGAGCAGATTTTTAAAAATTCTTTAACTACGCTTCCAATCGGAGGAGGTAAAGGGGGTTCAGATTTCGACCCTAAAGGTAAAACTGATAATGAGGTAATGAAGTTTTGCCAGTCGTTTATGACTGAGTTGTCAAGACATATTGGTCCAGATACTGATGTCCCTGCTGGTGATATTGGTGTTGGAGGAAGAGAGATTGGCTACATGTTTGGTCAGTACAAGAGAATTAGAAATGAATTCACAGGAGTATTAACTGGAAAAGCAAGAAACTGGGGAGGTTCGTTAATAAGACCCGAAGCAACCGGTTATGGTACAGTATACTTCGCAAAAGAAATGCTGGCGACAAAAAATGAATCTTTTAAAGGTAAAACCGTTGCCATTTCTGGCTCTGGTAATGTTGCTCAATATGCCTGTCAAAAGGCGTCTCAGCTTGGGGCAAAAGTCGTCACATTGTCAGATTCTAAAGGATACATATATGATGCAGAAGGTATAGATGCGCAAAAATTAGCTTTTGTTATGGAGTTGAAAAATGTGAGAAGAGGCAGGATTTCAGAGTATGTTGAATCTTTTCCAAATGCCAAATTTATTGAAGGTAAAAGACCTTGGGAGGTTGATGTTGATATAGCACTTCCTTGTGCAACTCAGAATGAATTGAATGGTGATGAGGCCGCAATGCTTATTTCAAATGGTGTAATATGTGTGGCAGAAGGAGCGAATATGCCATCAACACCAGAAGCAATTGAAAAATTTTTAGAAGCGAAAGTATTATTTGCTCCAGGAAAAGCTTCCAATGCAGGCGGGGTTGCAACTTCAGGATTGGAAATGTCTCAGAATTCTTTGAGAATGTCATGGAGTTCAAAGGAAGTTGATGATCGCCTACATGAAATAATGGTTTCAATTCATAATGCATGTGTGGAATATGGCACCCTCGATGATGGAACAGTTGATTACGTTAAAGGGGCCAATGTTGCAGGGTTTGTTAAAGTAGCCGATTCAATGATTGATCAAGGACTAGTATAAGCCTGGTTTAACAATATATTTATGAAAATAGTGCTGAGTTTCAGCACTATTTTTTTTATCTTTTCTCAGTTAATTATCCTTCGATTCATTTAAGTCATTATCTTTGTTTAGAATCTTTCTAAATAATGCGAAAATTAGAACCATCTTTAAATGAACAGTTCGTTATTTGCGAGGAGCAAATGCAATGCTGTGATAAAAAAAAGAAATGTTGTAAAAAGTATAAAAAGAAAGGTTATGCTTGTAAAAAGTGTCCGAAATTTTAATACTATTTTTTGTAAAAGGGAGCTTTAACCACCAATGCTTTAAGATTTTTGTTACGAACTGATATAAAAATGTTAGAATTTAACTGATTGTGTGGTAAGTTGACATAACCTAAACCAATCCCTTTTTTCATCGATGGCGACATTGTACCTGACGTGACTATTCCTATTTGATTTCCTTCTTCATCGTGAATTTCGTAATCCTTTCTTGGAATGCCTCGATCAATCATTTCAAATGCAACTAGTTTTTTAGTAACACCCGTTTCTTTTTGATTTTTTAGAAATTCACAATCAACAAAGTCTTTAGTGAATTTGGTGATCCATCCAAGCCCTGCCTCTAATGGGCTCGTCTCATCCGTGATGTCATTGCCATACAAACAAAAACCCATTTCTAGTCTGAGTGTGTCTCTCGCTGCGAGTCCGATAGGTTTTATGCCGTATGATTTACCTGCAAGAAACACCTTTTCCCACAACTCGTTCGCATCTTCGTTTCTCACATAGATTTCAAAGCCGCCAGAACCAGTATAGCCAGTTGCAGAAATCATTACATTATCTATTCCCGCAAATTTGTTATGCTCAAACGTATAATAATTCATATTGCTTAAGTCAACACTTGTAAGGCTTTGCATTGCTTCTGCTGCAAGAGGTCCTTGAATTGCCAATAAGCAATAGTCGTCAGAAACATTGGTCATTTCTACACCAAGATTGTTTTGAGCCGAAATCCAATTCCAATCTTTTTCAATGTTTGATGCATTTACAACCAAGAAGTACTCATTTTCATTAATTCTGTAAATAATTAAATCGTCTACAATCCCACCTTTTCCATTGGGCATACAGCTATATTGAGCTTTCCCATCATGCATTTTAGATGCGTCATTTGATGAGAATTTTTGTATCAATTTAAGCGCATTTTCACCTTTTAAAATGAATTCACCCATGTGCGAAACATCAAAAACGCCAACTCCATTTCTGACCGTTTCGTGTTCAATTGTAACGCCTTCGTATTGAACCGGCATAGAGTATCCCGCAAAAGGAACCATTTTAGCGCCCAAAGCAATATGTTTTTCAGTCAGTGCAGTATTCTTCATTTATTAGTTTTTAACACGTTCTACATATACGCCTGTGCGTGTGTCAATCTTTATAACTTCACCTGTATTTATAAATAATGGAACACGAATTTCTGCTCCTGTAGCTATCGTTGCGGGTTTCATACTGTTCGTTGCTGTATC
>JAKMFD010000049.1 GCA_022425625.1 Crocinitomicaceae bacterium
CAGGATAGCAAACAATGGCGTTGTTGGTCTCTGCAATTTCATTGAAATTGGTGATATTCATAATGCCATTACCCGACTGTGTCAAACCATGTAAAACAATAAGCAGTGGGTATTCTTGGGCTCCGTCCCATGAGGATGGAACGTAATAAACAAAGCTTCTTTCTTCACCATCAAAAACGAAGCTGTCCTCAACTTGCGCTTGAAGCTGTGTGACATACGCCAAGGTGAATACCAAAAACCATTTTTTCATACGCCAAGATACAAATGATTCGGGGAATCTTTTGAACTTGGTTTTGCTTACACATAAATTGCACACTTTTAAACGTTTACAGCGTTTAACCTTTTAAGTTAAATATTATTTATTCTGAGTTAGATTTGATATTTTAGGGGCAAATAAATCAACTAAACATATGAAACTTTATCTCAACCTATTTTTTACACTCGTACTTTCGACTGTATTCTCACAAAATGCAACGGAAACTCAAGAACAAAGCAATCCTTATGTGCCAGGAGATGTCATTATTCAAATTTTTGATGATGCTAACATTAGAAACCTTGTTGCCCGAGCACCCTCAAACTTTAAGCTAGAAATTAATCAAGAGCTTTCACCAACTGCGCACATTTGGCAGCTAAATTTCGACCCAAATGCTATTTCACACGAGGACATGATCAATTGGTTTTACGGACAGCACGAAACGCAATTAGCACAAAACAATTACTATTTAAAAATGCGCTCAACGCTTCCTAATGACCCTACTTTTACGAGCCAATGGCACCACAACAATACCGGCCAAACGGGCGGTACAACAGACGCTGACATCGATTCAGACTTGGCATGGGACATTACAACTGGAGGAACAACAGCTTCAGGTCATGATATTGTTGTTTGCCTCATTGAAAGTGGAAACTTAGATCACCAAGATTTATCTCCAAATAGATGGATCAATACCAACGAGATTGAGAATAATGGTGTCGATGACGACGGTAATGGATATGTTGACGACTACAATGGTTGGAACCCACTTCAAAACAATGATAATTATGGAACCGGAGCCCATGGAACAAATTGTCTTGGAATGATCGGTGCTAAAGGGAATAATGGTCTTAACGTTGCTGGCGCAAACTGGGATGTTAAATTAATGGTTGTAGGCGGTTATAGTATTAATACAGACGCTAATGCCATTCAAGCCTACCAGTATCCTTATGATATGAGAGTGCTTTGGAACAACACTGGTGGCGCTCAAGGTGCTTTTGTTGTTGCTACGAGTTCATCTTGGGGTATAGATGGAGAAAATCCAAACAACCACCCCGTTTGGTGTAGCTTTTATACGACGATGGGAGAGGCCGGTATTTTAAATGTTGGTGCAACGACGAACTCAAATTTAAATGTAGATACGGCTGGTGATATGCCTACCGCATGTGATACACCGTATATGATTGGAGTGGGAAGAACGGACCACAATGACAATACTGCTGGTGGCTATGGTGCAACAACTATTGAATTCGGTGCCCCAGGTATTAATGTGGTTACTACTGCAGGGACAAACGGAACGACGTCGACCACTGGAACTTCATTCTCTTGCCCACTTACAGCAGGAGTCATCGGACTTGCATACTCGATTCCTTGCGCTGATTTTATGAATACCGTTATAGCAAATCCACAAATGGGAGCTGATATGGTACTACAAGCTCTGATGGATGGTACAGATCCTAAACCGCAACTCGCGAATAAATTCGTTTCTGGCGGTCGTCTGAATTCAAGAAATACACTTGATGAATTAATGGCTGTAGGATGTAATGGTTCGATTTGCTTTGGTCCTAGTGGGATTCAAGCGGATAACGTTGCAGATAATGATGCCGATATAGTATTCAATGTTCAAGCGGACGCGGATGCAACCAACCTTTATTGGAGAGAAGTTGGAAGTAATAACTGGACACCAGAGCTAGACATTACTTCTCCTGTTGCTTTAACAGGTTTAAATAGCTGTTCAGAATATGAGTTTTATTTGGAATCAAATTGTGGCGGTGACATCTCTAACCCTACTTCTATTCAAACATTTGCTACTTTAGGATGTGGCGCTTGTATCGATAACCAATACTGCACAAATGCTGCATCTGATGGTGTAGATGAGTGGATTGAATCTTTCACAATTGATACTTATACCAATCAATCAGGAAACGATGGCGGATACGGAGATTTTACCGGAAACCCAATTCAATTAGATGTAGACAATACCTACGACATTGATATTGAGGTTGCTTGGGGCGGAACGCTTTATAATGAGCAATCTAGAATTTGGATTGACCTAGATCAGGATGGTGAATTTGGTGCTGATGAGTTATTGTTTGACCAAGGAACGGCTGATCAAACCGTAAATGTAATTGGACAGGTCACGATCCCGGCAGGTACTCCGCTGGGAACGACAAGAATGCGTGTGCAGATGGCTTATGTTGGAGGACAAACTGAGCTTCCCGAGGTTTGCGATAGCTACCAGTGGGGAGAGGTTGAAGACTATTGTGTAGATATACTCTCTGGAATTACATGCGGATTGGACGTAGATGGTTCTGCTGTGAATCCTACATGTAACGGAAATGATAACGGTGAAATTTCTGTAACTGTAGGCGGTGGTTCAGGTAATTATACCTATGATTGGTCTTCAAACTTGGGGAGTACCGCTAGTGTTTCAAACGTTGGTAATGGTTCTTATAGTGTTGTAATTACAGATGTCGATGCAGGTTGCGATACAACCATCAATTTCTCTTTAGACTATGATATTTCATTGTCTGTTCAAGTAGAGGCAGAAAACATTTCTTGTAATGGCTTAACTGATGGCGCTGCGCAAGCAATTGCCTCCGGGTCATCAAATTATAGTTACCAATGGACAGGAGGTCCGAACGCTGATGTTTGGGATGGTCTTGGTGTTGGCACCTACGAGATAACTGTTACAGACGGTAACGGATGTGCTACGACCAGTGCTGTTAACATTCAAGAACCGGCTGCAGATCAAGCCAGCTTCACCTCTAATGTTAACTTTTTAAATGTACAGTTTAACAATACCTCAACCTCTGGGACTAATGCTTGGGATTTCGGTGATGGAAATACAAGTTCAGCGACATCACCACAGCATAGCTATGGTTTACCTGGCACTTACAATGTTTGTTTGACGGTAACTACAGCCTGTGGCGAAACAGAAACTTGTAATACAGTTACAGTTGATGAAGATGATTCTAGTATCGATGAAAATTATGCGAATTATGTTTCGGTTTATCCAAACCCAACAAATTCATTTGTAAATTTCTATATCACGCATCCAAATGTAAAATCACTTGTCGTCATGGACATTGTAGGAAAAGAGGTCATGACCTCAAATATCGTTGGAGAGCTGACTCAAATTAACATCGAAGGATTCAGTAATGGAACCTACTTCTATCGGCTTTTAGGGGAAGATGGTAGTACGCTTGTAGCTGATAAACTCTTTAAGGTTAAATAGTACTACTCCCTTTTTAAGATACAAAAGCCTCCAATAATGGGGGCTTTTTTTAGACCTTAGATTTGTTTTGTAATTCAGAGATTAACTCTCCAAAATTGTCTGTCTCATTGTACTTTTCCCAATCACCTGCAATTGGCGCATGACGCATATGTGGAGGAATGCCAAATGAATCTACTAATGCTAATGCGTGCGGAGCAAGTTCCGAACATAAGAATCTAATAAACTCGGGAACCTTTCTTGCCATGCTTTTTGAAAGCACTTTATTTGTGACAAACCAACCCAAATCAAGAGCTATCCATTCACAAGCGGCTAACAGAAAGAGCTTTTCAAGAATGGGTTTTAATAAAGGATCACATGTTTTTAAAACCTTGAGCGAAGCCTCAAACACAACCCGATCTGCATAAGCTTGAGATAAGCCTTGAATGGTATCAGACTCTTCAAACATCCATGCTTCATATAGACTTTTTCCTTGCTTCTTTTTCGAGTTCAATGTTAGTGAAAGCTCAGTGATTAAAAGACTTTCTCGTGCCATTAAGAGACTTAAAAGAAAAGAAGTATCAGAGAGGTTTCCATTACCCGTCCCTTGAATCAGCCTTTTTATAAAACCGGGAAGAAAAGACAATGCTTTTTGTTTTATAAGCTCACTTTTATCTGCCCTACCAAGCAACTCCTTGGCGATTTTTTGCATCAAGACTCGGTTGTCGCCTTCGGCCGTAATTCCAGCATGTCCCCCTACAATCCCTTCACCAAGCCTATTTGCAGCCAAAAAACCTTGACCACCACATCTTTCCCTGCTCGTAGTCGCTGTATTTTCAGCGTGCCATGAAATTTGTGTTTTCATTACACAGCATAACAGCAGCACTTCCATAGAATCATTTCCTTCTTTATCAAGTGCTGAAAACTTATCCTTGGTATGATTCAATGCCATATTGTATGCAAAGGTCTTTGCTAATAGTGGAATGAGGGCTCGTTGTTGCAATTGATAATCCATTATAGGGGTGTCACTCTTTCCATTCGGACCAACAGCCAATCTCGAACTAGAATAACGAATAGCAGTATCTAAACAAATTTTTGTGCTTCCTAAAGTCATCGAGGCTATACAAAGTCGGCCGCTTAATAGCTGGTCTGCAAGTGTTAAAAATCTACCTCTTTTACTTTTAACCTTACTTTGAAAATCTCCATTTTTTGAGATGGTAGAGGTTGCGTCAAGCATATTTATTCGAGGTATACGCACCTTATCGAAACCTATACTTGCATTATCCACACCATTTACTCCAATTTTACACCCCATATCCCAAACTGTAACTCCGGGCAGCACTTTCATTTGCTGATCTCTTATAGGCACAATGAAGCCATGAATCCCCTCATCTATTCCGTTATTTAACAAACGTGCAAATACAATCACAAAATGGGCATGAACAGCACCATTGGTAATCCAATATTTTCTCGCCTTTACTTCGGGAGTATGAATCACAAACTCCTCACTGTTGGCATCATAGGTTGCCGTAGTTTGCATCTCCACAGCGTTATTTCCACATCCTAATTCTGTCAAGCCAAAGCAACCTACAGCATTCAAAGCATCAATATCGCTTAAAAGTTTATCGTGATGTAACTGGGTGCCAAGCTTTAGAATTGTTCCACCAAACAAATTGAACTGCACCGTCATTTTAGTTGCCGCAGAACCATCCATCATTCCAACTGCTTCATGAACCGAAAATATACGGTGCGGATTTTGCTTAAAGTCAAGAACGGAAATCAATCGATTGTCACATATTCGTTTTAAACGCTTATATGCAAGATCTCTTTCCTCATCAAGGCTAACATTGTATCTAGGTGTGAAAAGTGGATCTTTGAATAATTCTCTAAGTGCTTGACGGGTATCTTGATTGTCATGCTCTAATAGGTTTTGTAAACTTTTTACATCGAGCGTAGTGTTCATAAAACTGCTTTTTTATAAATGTAGGAAAAAAGCTTTTGTGTTAAAACATGGATGAACGTTTAAGACGTTGTGCTATTCAGAGCATTTTGCTAATACTCCAGTTGTGGGATATAAAAAAGCCCCATCAAATGATGGAGCTTCATTTTAAAGTTATACGTCTAAATTAATCGTTGTCTTTTTCTTCACAAGCGTTTGCTTCATCCTTCATTGCTTGTTTCTCATCATCATCAGCTTTTTTATATCTTTCTTTCCATTCATCTGATATCTTACTACATTCATCAGTGATTCCTTGTTCTTTTTTCTCTTTTTTGCTCGTATTGATACAATCACACACTGATGGGCCGCATGAAGTTATTAATGCACCAAGTGCAAGCATTAAAAATACCTTTTTCATATTTATTTTTTTTAGTTCGTTTAAATTTAATAAAAAGTGATGAATAGAGACTGTGACTCAATATAACAATAAGGAGAAACACTCATTCCTTTATAAATTCATCAATAAAAACATTGCCATTTTTTACAATCTTCACAATGTAAGCGCCAGCATTCCAAGCGGAAACATTTATTGGTTCATTCGCCTTGATAGAGGCTTGAAATACTATGGTACCTGATCCATCACATATCGTAACATATGATTTCTCATGGGAATTGGTTTCCAAATTAATTTCCTCGAATGCCGGACTGGGATAGATTTTAAAACCCAAACTTTGTTCTGTAATACC
>JAKMFD010000059.1 GCA_022425625.1 Crocinitomicaceae bacterium
GAGGAGTTATTGCAAATCAAAATTATTACTTCAAGGTATTTGCATACAATGGTTCAGGAGGTTTTGAAAATTATTTAACCTCAAACCCTGCTGAGGCAGAAGTTACAAGTGGTGGTGAACAAATTGGAAACTATTACAATGGGATCTCAAGTGCGTCGAGCAACTTACTTGGAGACCTAAGCACTTTAATA
This sequence comes from Crocinitomicaceae bacterium, assembly GCA_022425625.1. Lineage (GTDB taxonomy): Bacteria > Bacteroidota > Bacteroidia > Flavobacteriales_D > Crocinitomicaceae > UBA952. The sequence continues at coordinate 192 of JAKMFD010000059.1, forward strand.
AATCCTCACAACTACATTACTTATTTTCTATATAAAACAACGATGATGAGTCAATTCGAAGTAAAAGACACAACAAATGGACAATCATATGTGACGTGCTGCTATTCTGGAGAGCGCAAAGTATTCAATGATCCATTTGACTGGTCGGATAATAATTACTCACGTGAACATACCTATGCGCATTCTTGGATGGGAACTTTCCCCTGCAGTGATCCCGAAGAGGAAGAATATGCAGACCAACATAATTTATATCCTGCAAATTTACCAAATGCCAATTCTCCAAGAAGTAACCTGCCGCTAGAAGATATTACGGGGGATGTTGTTTTCAATTACTTGGAAGGAAGTGTGGGATACAATGCAAACAATCAATTGGTTTATGAGCCGAGAGAATCTCACAAGGGCAATGCGGCACGTGCAATATTTTACATGGCTACATGTTACACTGGGTACGGTGGAAACAATTGGGCGGTGCCAACGAATCAGAATGCTGCTTCTCTCGTAAACTGGCACTTTAATGACCTTCCAGACAATTATGAAATAGCGAGGCACGAATATATCTTTAACCTTCAAGGAAATCGCAATCCATATATCGACTCAGTAGATTTCGCTTGTTATATCGATTTTTCTAATATGTCTTATAATCCTGAGGGATGTGGAAGCATGGGATTAGAGGCCATTTTGAATAGCAACTTTTCAGTTTTTCCTATACCTAGTAAGAATAAATTATTTGCCCAAATTAATGGAGAAACTATCCGTTCATTTGAACTGGTTAGTATGGATGGAAAGATAATTGATAAAGGGCAAAACCTAAACCTTGCCGTATTGGAATTAAACACATCCAATTATCAATCTGGCTCTTATTTACTAAACGTTCATACGGCCGCAGGTTCCGTTCAAAAGAAAATTATAATTGATTAAGAGTTCTAGGATACAAATACTCTATTTTTCTATCATTTGTTTGTGTGCTTGTTCACCAAAATTAGCTGTAAATGTAGAACAAATTAAGATTACCAAAGAGCAATTAGCGGACTCCTCACTTACGGCATTCATCGCTCCTTTTAAACAAGAAATGGATGCGCAAATGCGTCTCAAAATAGCTGAATCTGAGCATGATTTTATAGTCAAACGACCATCATCAAATCTCATGAATTGGATGGCTGATGCAGTTTTTATAAATCAAACTAGAAACGTTCGATTAAGCCACCCAGCATTTTGCTTACTAAATACTGGTGGAATTCGGTCGAGTATTGGCAAAGGGGATGTATTACTGAATGACCTCTTCAAGGTTATGCCCTTCGACAATACAATAGTCTGGGCAAAAATACCTATTACATCACTTGAGAAAATTTCCGCATATCTCATAAAATCAGGAGGAGAACCTATTTCAAATGTAAAAATGAAAAATGGACAACTATTACTAAGTGGTGTTGGCGAAAAGGCTAGTGTCAATTATTTTTGGGTAATCACCTCTAATTATCTTTTTAATGGAGGAGACAACATGAACTTTTTCCAAGATGCCGTAGAAACAATAGAAACAAAAACACTCATTCGTGATGTTTTAATTCAGGAAGCCAAACTTCAAGAAATTCTCTTGAATGACTCAAAATCAAGGATAGAATGAAAAGACGTTTGTTTCTTGAAAACTTTGTATTGACCTCGGTAGGAATACTCCTCACTGATTTTTCATTTGGAACCACTTCATTGAAAACCGAAAACAACGAGAAATTGGTCATTTTACATACGAATGATACGCATTCTAACATTGATCCTTTTCCAAAAAACCACTCTAAATACCCTGGAATGGGTGGGATTGCAAAAAGATTTGCAGTGATTCAAAAGATCAGAAAATCCGAACCCAATGTCTTACTTCTTGATTCGGGTGATATTTTTCAGGGGACACCTTATTTCAATACCTTCAACGGAGTTCTTGAGATGAAATGTATGAGCAAATTGGGTTACGATGCCTCAACAATGGGGAATCATGATTTTGATATAGGTATGGATGGTTTTTTAGCGGCTAAAAAATATGCGGATTTTCCATTTTTGTGTGCAAACTATGACTTTTCAAATACTATTTTAAGTGAAGCTACCCAACCCTACAAAATATTTAGAAAAGGAGGTCTTAAAATAGGCATTTTTGGAATTGGAATTAAATTAAATGGTTTAGTACCCACTTCAAGTTATGGAGACACAATTTACCAAGACCCAATAGAAATTGCTAATATGACCGCCGCAACTTTAAAGAAACAAAAATGTGAGCTCGTAATTTGTCTTTCGCACTTAGGTTTCGAATATCAGGATGCTACTAAGGTATCCGATATAAAGCTCGCTCAAAACTCCGAGAACATAGACATTATCCTGGGAGGACACACCCATACTTTTATGGAAAAACCTGCCATCGAAAAAAATAAAAGACGTCAAAATGTAATCATTAATCAAGTAGGATGGGCTGGACTTCAATTGGGCAGAATTGATATTGAATTAAGTAAAAAGTCAGTAGGCAATCAAAACATTGTAATTGATTAAGAATTCGTTCTTCAGGTTTCTTTCGTAACAAATAGATTTTGTAACTTACCCTCCCTATGTTTTATAAGTGCTTATTTATAGTGCTATTTTTATTCCTTTCTAGTACCTCTTGCAGAAAAAGGAAGTCTTTAGGAGTAATCCCAACGGATGTTGGCACACTTGTAGTCGACGGATGTATCGAAACGGCGCTCAACCCGATTGTGCTTCTTTCACAATCTTCATCGATATACAGCCCCACAGATTTAAGTGCATTTCTTGAAAATTATATTTATGATGCAAATGTCAAAATTGTAAATCAATCAGATACTTTTAATTTAGAATTAAAGGCCATTACAAATCTGGATACATTACATCAAAAAAAATTGGCTGAAATGCTTGGGCTTAAAAAACACAAACAGGTTCTTGATTTACCGATTTTTGTATATAGCACAAACATGTTAATTGGTGAAGTAAATCAAAACTATGAGCTTATTGTGAATCACAATGCAAAATCCTATTCGGGAACTACACAAATTTCTGGACCTACTGCATTGGAGAGTCTATATTGGAATATCGAACCGCAAACAACAGAATATGGCTATTCATGGGCACAATTAAAAGATCAAGTTGGACAATATGATGCTTACAAATGGGAGGTTAAACGACTCAATTTAAAAAATAATGGTAAGCCAAAAGACGATATTTATATGACCACGAGAGATGCCTATTTCGACGATGCCTTTTTTGATGGTTTAACTTTCGATTTCCCATACGAAAATCCAATGCCACGAAGGGACTCAACCCATCTTCAGGAATTTGAAAGGATGTACCGTTTAGGAGATACAGTAGTAGTAAAATTTTCAAAACTAGATAAGGCAGCATATAGCTTTTTTAAGAGCAAAGCCAATCAAATATCAAATGGAGGAAATCCTTTTGCTACACCCATAAACATACCTAGCAATATGAATGAAGGAGCACTTGGAGTTTGGGCAGGCTACAGTCCTCATTATGATACTTTGTATTGTTATCCTTAATGTAAACCATCTGATTTCATTATCTTTGCCACCAAATTTACATTATGTCTAAAGATAACGTTCGCGTTAGGTTTGCTCCTTCTCCGACAGGACCTCTTCATATGGGTGGTGTTCGTACGGCGCTCTATAATTATTTATTTGCAAAAAATAATAATGGAACCTTCATATTAAGAATTGAAGATACAGATCAGACAAGATTTGTTGAGGGTGCTCAAGATTACATCATAAATGCATTTAATTGGTGTGGCATAACACCTGACGAAGGACCAGGGATTGGAGGTGCTTATGGACCTTATATTCAATCCGAACGAAAAGATATCTACCAAGAATACGCTCAAAAACTGATTAATTCCGAAAAAGCATACTATGCCTTCGATACTGCTGAAGAATTAACTAAAATGCGAGATGAAGCAAAGAAAATGGGAATGCCTAATTGGCAGTATAATGGCGTTAGTAGATTAAGTATGAGAAATTCTCTGACACTTCCAAAGTCAGAGGTAGACGAATTGATTGCATCCCAAACACCATACGTTATTCGTATGAAAATGCCACGGAACGAGGATGTTCGTTTTGAGGATGAAATAAGAGGATGGGTTGTTGTTAACACAAATAATCTTGACGATAAAGTTCTCTTTAAGAGTGATGGAATGCCAACCTACCACCTTGCGAATATTGTTGACGACCACATGATGAAAATTAGTCATGTAATACGTGGAGAAGAATGGCTACCCTCAGCTCCTCTTCATGTTTTGTTATACGATGCTTTGGGTTGGGATAGACCAAAATTCGCCCATTTACCACTATTATTAAGACCGGATGGTAATGGTAAGTTATCGAAGAGAGATGGGGACCGCCTTGGATTTCCTGTTTTCCCTCTTGATTGGTTGACAAAGGATAATGAATTATTCTCTGGATATAAAGAAAAAGGGTACTTCCCTGAAGCCTTTATTAATATGCTAGCCTTTTTAGGTTGGAATCCAGGAACACAACAAGAATTGTTCTCGCTTGAAGAACTTTCTGATGCCTTCGGACTCGATAGAGTATCAAAAGGTGGGGCTAAATTTGACCCAGAAAAAACCAAATGGTTTCAGCAACAATACATTCGCTCGAGCTCAGCGGATTCTTTAGCCGATATGCTCAAAGATTCGTTTCCAGAAAATCTTGGCCATCAAGAAAGAATAACTATATGCGAGTTGATGAAAGAACGCGCAACATTTGCAGCAGATATCATAAAAGATGGTGCATACTTGATTCAAAAACCGAAAGGATATGATCAAAAAGTGATTTCTAAAAAGTGGAAAGCACAAACACCATTATTGGTTCAAGAATGGCAAAACATCATTGAAGGGATTGATGAATTTTCTGCATCAAATATTGAAGCAAAATTTAAATCTTTTTTAGAAGAAAAATCATTAGGCTTTGGTGCTGTGTTACTTCCATTTAGACTACTAGTCACGGGGGTCGGTGCTGGACCCGGGATGTTTGATATTGCCGCATTCCTTGGTAAAGAAGAAGTCCTAAACCGAATAAGTACGGGGCTTATTGAGGTTGAAAAAATAAAAAATGAAGCATAGCATTAGTGTTGAAGATATAAAACTCTATGCCTATCATGGTTGTCTTGAAGAAGAAGGCCTCATAGGTGGTCAATATAGTATTGATGTTTTTATAGAAACAGAATTTACTGAAGCTGCTGAAAAAGATGATCTGAGCCAAACCATTGATTATGTATGGGTCAATCAAATTGTAAAAGAAGAGATGGCAATCCGTTCTAAGCTCATAGAAACAGTTGGTCAAAGAATCATAAATAGACTTAAAAATGGTGCAGAACACTCTGAATTCAAAGTTGTCATAAAAAAAATGAGACCTCCTATAAATGGTGATGTCGCTTTTGTTTCAATTGGAATCGATTCTAGAAAATAATTTATTTTATCTTTTGTAGGTAGTTGAGCCCACTCTCTAAACCAGTTCGGTAATCCAATTCAATACTTTTCACTGAATTAGTAAATATTTGAGTATTAAGAGGGACATCAGGAGCTATTTGTTCAACCTTAATATGTTCGGGTAATGTCTCAATATAATCTAGGGAAGCTTTTATATTTAGTTGAAAATTTTCTACATCCTCAATGATTTTCTCGCTTGCCCTTAAAAATTTGGAGACGAGATATTCAGGCCTGAAGATTCCAGGCTTAAATCCAAAATGAGTAGTCCTTATGAGGACAATATCCGTGGCGCCATTTTCTACGGCCCATTTGATTGGGATAGGATCTGAAATACCGCCATCTGAATAATGAACACCATTCACCTTATGCTTTCCTTTGGTAAGCATAGGCACTGTACTCGCCGCTATGGTCATATCTATCCAGTTATCTCTAGTGGGTTGCAAATAATGAGTTGTACCTAACTCACTATCTGTCAAGACAATAAAATAATCTTTATCAATAAGCTTTTTACAGGCTGTGTCAAAATCAAAAGGGAATTCGTTTTTAGCAATTTCATTAAAAAAATCAAGATTCATTAATCCATCACTAAACGCCTTACTATATTTAATAAACCGCTCATCTTGACAAAGCATGCGCATACATTGATAGAAAAACCCATACTTATTACTTAAAAAATAAGAAATTGCTATACTACCGCCTGACACACCAATAAACGAATCAAAAGGTTCATAATCAGCAGAACGAAATGCATCTAACACCCCTCCAGTAAAAGAAGTTTTAAATCCCCCACCCTCAAGTATTAATACTTTTTTTCCTGTGAATATACCCATGCTACTCATTAATAATTTTGCCTTTAGATACTATCAATGGATAAAAGATAATCTTTAAGTTTTGCAAAAGCCCTTGCTCTATGACTAAATTCATTTTTTTGTTTAAGTGTCATTTCTCCAAAAGTTAATTCAGATAAATTAGGTTTGAATATAGGATCGTAACCAAAACCTTTACTCCCACGCTTTTCAAGAACTATGTTACCGTCAACAATACCTTCGAATTGTTTGGTTGTTCCCAAACTTTTAAAAGTAATAACTGTTCTAAACCTTGCCTTTAAATTCTCTGTATTTCCTAGATTTCTTAAAAGCAAGGCCATATTATTTTCTGAATCGCAAGTTGGTCCTGCATATCTCGCTGAATAAACTCCAGGAGCACCATCTAAAGCATCTACTTCAAGCCCAGTATCATCGGCAAAACATGCTCTGTTAAAATGATTAAATACCGTGTTCGCCTTTAATAAAGAATTGCCTTCTAAGGTATCTTCTGATTCAACAATGTCTTGCATGAAATTTAATGACTTCAGGCTCTCTATTTCAATAGTATCGCCCATTAACTTTTGTAGTTCAACGGCTTTATTTTCATTGGATGTAGCAAAAATTAATTTCATTTAAACAAGTTTAAAAATGACTTGGTGTAGGCTAATACTGAATACTTTGAGCGAACTGTTTCTTTTCCTGCAGTACCTAATCTAATACGCACATCCTCATTTTGAATAAGATGTACTAATGCATCCCTCCATTCATCTTTACTTTTTGCAAAAATCCCATTTTGATTCATACTAACAATTTTTTTATTGACACCTACAGGTGAAACAATGGAGGGTATGCCAAGGGACATATATTGCAGACACTTAAAACCACACTTACCTTCGGCCCAAATCTCATCTTCAAGGGGCATTACTCCAATCGAGATTTCATTTAAATCATCAATTTCAGTTTCTCTATTCCATTTTACAAAATTTAATGACTTTAAATTATAGATGGGCTTTTGATTTGAGATCACCCTAAACTCAAAATCATAATCTGCCTCCAGTTCTTTTATAATTGGCACCAAAAAATCTAGAAATCTCATAGTCGTATGTGTTCCTGTCCAACCGATAACTACCTTTTTTGAATAGTCTGTATTCGTATTGTGATAATTTTCTGTATCGATTGTTGTTGGTATTACATTTACTTTATCGTTGTATCTCCTGGCATAAGTCGCAAGATAATCATTTCCAACTGTGACAACATTTGCCCATCTTATGCAATACTTAACTTTCCAGTAAGCCTTTAATCTATGGAATTTCGCATTCGATTCGCTATAATTAGCCAACCAAATTGCATCATCAAAATCATAGACATATTTCTTCCGAAAAATTTTAGCAATTATGAATTCAAAAATTGGCGGCCCTATATGAGAAGCTTCTCTATGAATAAAAACATGGTCGAATTTATGAATGGTTAATACTAGGATTAAGCGACGTAAAAAACTTTGAATTACACCAAATATTTTATTTCTTACACTCCCACTTTTGTAAAGACTAAACCATGTCTTTGAATCTAGAAAAGGAGCAAAAGTTATATTAAAACCTTGACGCTCAAGTTGGGGTATATATTGTTCAAATCTAAACCTTTGAGATGGGGCTTGGTCTCTGGGATATGGCACAATAAAAACTATAGATTGACCTTTTGTCGCTTTCATTCTATCACAATTTTATTGTACGCCTTTAGAAATGTAGCAACTCCATAGTCTAAGCCAAAATATTTTTTTGCGCCGAGCATTGTGTTTTTCCTATCAAACTCAATATCCTCAATTATAAAATCATGAATTGAGTTTACAGGAACTACGCATCCAGCATTATACTTTCTAACTATATCCCCAGTATCACCGACACCATCATTGCAAATCAAAGGGATACCCATAGACATCAATTCACCTTGTTTTGTAGGAGAACTTGCCTTCTTTGAATAGGCCGGAAGAATGAAGAATATGGAGCACGTAAATAAACTCATAAAAAGCGGAACTTCATGGTGCATTGCTGATGTAACAAGAATCGATTTTTCATCTAAACCTATTGATTTTGCACGATTTATGATATATTGAGGATCTTCCTTTGAAATGAATAAAAACAAAGGGTTCAGCTTGCTTTCGGTATTTCGTTTAAAGAAAGTGAGCATCTCATCTAGCATATACCAAGTTCCAATTGATCCAACATAACCTAGTACATACTGATTTGATTTTATGTTTAATTTTTGTCTTAAATTATCTAACTCTTCCGCATCAATTAAAGCAGGATTAAATTTATTTGTATCAACACAACAAGGAATCACGCTTATTTTGTCCTCTAAGAACCCTAAACCTTTCCATGTCAAAATTTCTTTTTTTCCATTTGATGTCAAAGAAATTACGTGGTCAGATTCTTTAAAAAATTGAACTTCCTTTCGCTTAAAATATTGATAGACCTTTTTGTAAATTGGATTTTTAAGATTCCATAAACCACCATCTACACGCTCATCAGCCCAAAATCCGCGCATGTCGAAAAGAAAAGGTACTTTATAATTTCTTTTAAAACTTAATCCAATTAATGCAGAAATATAACTTCGACAATGGATCAAAGACAAAGTATATTTTTTGTGTAACTCTTTGGTAACTTTTTTCATTTTAAAAACATCCCATACGGTTGATAACAATGGTGGACGCTTTGTATACTTAAGGGGATGCCAATCAATGTTATGTTCTTTACAGATGGCTTCTATGGTTGTACGATTTTGATGATATCTATCTGGCTTTTCAAAACTCACCAAATGAAAGGAGTATCCAGCCTTTGTGAGACCTATTATATATGGTAAAACTTGGGATTGTCCTAATGGGTCCGTCATTCCATCATAAGAAAGATAAAGGATATGTTTATCCATGAAGCAAAGATATAATTCTTAGAAATATGCAGTGTATCCAAAATGAATTTTACTTGACCTAAAATCAATAGGGTTGCTGAACTCTTTACCAATTGCATAAGTAATTGCAAAAACACCAATATTCGAGCCAAAGGAAATCCCCCCTCCAAAGCCGAAAGGGTTGTCATTATAATAACTCGATGCTGCATTTTCATAAAAGCATTGGTCGTAAAATAAAAACACATTACTGCTCTCGTCTAATAAAAATCTATACTCAAGAGTTAATTGGGCTTTAGTTGAGGCAAAAAGTTGTTCTTCATTAAAACCTCTGAGGGTATTTAAACCTCCAAATCTGTATAACTCGTTTTCAAATATTTTAGTACTACTGTAAAAATCAAAAAATGCTCCAAGATGTAAAACATGTCTTGGGAAAACCGGCAGAAATTCTCGGTATATTACATGCCCGCTGAAAGTCGTATTTTTTAGTTGTAATATTTCAGTACTGTCCTCATCAAGTATTCTTTGGCCAATATATATTTTAGAAGAAAAAATTCTTCCTTTACTAGGATTAACAGGGTTGTTGAGTTTTTGTGTAGCCACAGACAACCCATAGGAATTTGTGCGGTATCCATTTAAACTCGAGAATTCAGTATTTGAAGCTGCACCACTGAGAATACTCGACTGTACGAAACGATAATGCGCTCGCAATTTAAAACCATTACCAAGAGTGTAAGAAATATTTAATTCCGTATTTAAATCTAAAAAAGTTGAATCTCTTTTGTATAGTAATAGCTGTGCTTCTATACCAAAAGGAGATTGAAATAAATAAGGATAGTTAAAATTAAAATTCATTCTTTGGGTTTGTGGTTTTATACTTCTCCAATTAAATTTTAACAGCTCTCCTTTCTTTAATGCATTCTCTAGTTTTAAATTAACCTCACCTGTTAACGCCATTTTTTGACTTACGGGATTCGGTTGTAATCCTAAAGCACCTCTTAAGAAACTCACCTTTATTGATTTCACGTAAATAAATATTTCAAAACCCTCGGAGGTATACATTATCTCCGCAGGCTTAATACTAGATATAAATGAGCATTGCTCGATTTTGCGATCTACATCTCTCACTTTAAGCTCGGCATATGCTTCATCTAATTGATAATCAATTATAGCCTGAATGGTTCTTTGAGATACGCTCGAATCTCCCTTAATGTGAAGTTTTTTAAATGTATAATATTGTCCCTTTGAAACTTTTAGGTTTGCTTCGATTTGGGCTTCTGATATACGAATTGAATCCAATGAAATCTGAACGAATGGAAAACCCATGTTTGCGAATTGCATAGTTTGCTGTTCAAGATAATCAGCCAATTCTTTCGGGTTGAAGCGTAAAACTGGTTTTTTCTTTTTAAAGATACTGAGCTCCGCAGATTGAGTACCATTCAAAATAATGTCGTCAAAATGCCTACCGGAATTAATAATTAGTGATTTTTCTAGGGTGTCAATGGTGATTTCATGCAGAAAATAACCCTTTTCAATTAGTTCATAACCCAAAGCACGAACATTATTATCTACAGAATATAAAATAGAAGTATCGAGCTTTAATTTTTTTGGGAATTTTTTTTGCACTCCTGCATCATTGAATTTCAGGGCATAATATTGTTGCCCATGGACAATTGATCTGCCCAAAAACAATATCAATCCAACCACTATGAATACACGTAAGTTCACTTAGCTTTCCCTATGTTATAACGTATAAAATTCTTTTTTTTGTATCTCAACTCCAATAAAATTTAAATAAAATTGTAACTTTATGTTAATAAGGCTCGTTAGACTTAACACGAACAACAAAATTATACTACCATGAAAACTAAAGCAACATTATTATTTTTACTAGCCTTTGTAACAACAATATTAATTTCTTGTGGATCTGGAAGAACAGCGAGCTGTGATGCCTACGGAAATATCGACCAAGATGTTGAATTCCAAGAATTAGCTACAAAATAGGGTTTCTCAACTCAAAGACATTTACATTAAGCGTCTTAAATGCTCTTCCATTGCGGATTGTATTTTAGACGCTTCTTTTTTTGCTCCTACTTTAAAATCTTCTGATGTATCCGCGTAGATGATTCCTCTTGATGAATTGACAAGCAATCCACAATCTGAATTCATCCCATACTTAACAACCTCGTCTAACGACCCACCTTGAGCGCCGACCCCAGGTACTAAGAAAAAGTGCTCAGGCGCTAGTTTTCTTATTTTTGCAATATCTTCAGATCTTGTTGCTCCCACTACAAACATTAAGTTTTCAGGTGTTCCCCACTCTATACATTTCCTAACTACAGATTCAAATATTGGAATGTTTTCAGATTCAATAAACTGAAAATCTTTTGCACCTTGATTAGAAGTCATGGCCAAAACAACTGCCCACCTATCTGGATAGGTTAGAAACGGTTTTACGCTATCGGATCCCATATATGGTGCAATTGTCAATGCATTACAGTTATATGTTTCAAAAAAGGTTTTGGCATAATACAAAGAAGTATTACCTATATCTCCTCGTTTTGCGTCGGCAATTATGAGGCATTCATCAGGTATGTATTCAATTGTTCTTTGAAATGAATTCCAACCAGCAACACCGAGACATTCATAAAAGGCTAAATTCGGCTTGTATGCTACAGCGTATTTTTTTGTGGCATCAATAATTCCCTTATTAAACTCAAATATAGGATCCTCATACGCTAAAAGATGTTTAGGCATTTTATTCAAATCAGGATCTAATCCGACACAAAGAAATGATTCTTTAAGCCTTATTTGTTCTATTAATTTGGCTCTATTCATTCTGTTTCTCCCTTAAGTTTTTCAGCATTTTCTGCCATTTTTAGAGCATCTATCATATCCTGAATGTCTCCATTCATAAATGAACTCAAATTATACATAGTCTTATTAATTCGGTGATCTGTGATTCTTCCTTGAGGGTAATTATATGTTCGAACTTTTGCAGACCTATCACCTGAGGCAACTAAAGTTTTTCGTTGTGCGGCTCTTTCATCATTAATACGGTCTAATTCTGCTTGATAAAGTCGTGATCTCAAAACAGAAGTTGCTTTCTCAAGGTTTTTATGTTGGGATCTACCATCTTGACACTCAACAACAACTCCAGTTGGGATATGTGTCAACCTTATTGCCGATTCTGTTTTATTTACATGTTGCCCACCTGCACCAGAAGCTCTAAAAGTGTCTCTTCGTACATCTGTCATATTCAGCTCAAAATCTACCTCTTCCGCCTCAGGTAGCACAGCAACAGTAATAGCAGAAGTGTGAACTCGCCCTTGAGACTCAGTTTCAGGAACCCTTTGAACACGATGCGCACCTGATTCAAACTTCAACATTCCATAAATACCGTCACCCTCAATACTCATTGATATTTCTTTGTAACCTTTGACCGTACCTTCCGATGAATGAATGATATCATGCTTCCATGATTTTTCTTTAAAGTACATCGTATACATTCTGAAAATATCTTCAACGAAGATACATGCCTCATCTCCTCCTGTGCCTGCACGAAGCTCAATAATGGCATTTTTATCATCTTCTGGATCTTTTGGAATTAACATGACTTTTATCTCTTCCTCAAGAATTGGCCTCTTTTCATCTAGCTCACTGATTTCCATTTTTGCCATTTCGCGCATTTCCTCATCTGTCTCACTCTCAAGCAGCTCACGAGCACTTTTTAAATTAGAAAGAAGATTACTGTACGTTTTGTAGGTTTGATCAAGAACCTCTAAGTCACGATATTCCTTATTTAACTTAACATAGCGCTTCATATCGGCAATAATATCTGGGTCAGTTATAAGATTACCAACCTCAATAAATCGGAAATGAATTGCTTCTAGTTTTTGGAGTAAGTCGGACATACGATATGAAATGATTTGAGTGCTAAAATAAATATAATAAAACGAAAGGGGTTGATTGATAAACATAAAAAATGCCACACTAATGTGCGGCATTCTCGTAATATTTCAATTCGTCAGTTTAGGAATCAATAGAACCTTGGACTCTTTTCATAAAGGCGTTGAGTGCTTCTTTTTTAGCGGTACCTTTTTTCATGTCATCATATACTTCAATCGCACCTGACAGATTTGACAACAATTCACCTATTACATCAATTTCTTCGTCTTTGAGAGATTCTAATTCAATAAGATTCTCAAGTGTCTCAAGTGTTTCGACAATGTAATCTTCATCGTTATTTTCGATGAATGCGATGATATGCTTAATTACCGGTAAGCGCATGTAAAACCTGTTCTATAGTTTCTATTTTATTCCCTTGTGCCTCTTCAACAAGAAGACCATCTTTGAAACTTGCAAACGTCGGTAGATTACTAACATTAGCCATTTTCCTTGAATCAGGGAATTTTTCAGCATCTACATAAACGAATAAAATATCTTCATGCTCCCTTGCAAAGCGTTTAAACTTAGGTTTGGTGATTTTACAATTACCACACCACGTTGCACCATATTGAACCATCACTTTTTGGTGCTGACCAACTTGATTTTTTAAATCGTCTACAGTGGCTTCAACAAACATTTTAGTGCTTGCTTAAATAATCTGCAACACCATCTCTTGTTGCATCCATTGCATCTTTACCTTCTTCCCAATTTGCTGGACAAACTTCACCGTGCTTTTGGTTGTGAGCGTATGCATCAATCAAACGAAGAACCTCTTGCACATTTCTTCCTACTGGGAAGAAGTTAACAGCTTCGTGAAAAACAAAACCTTCTTCATCTAAAAGATACGTAGCTCTGTAAGGAACGTTATCTCCATCTCCTGGTTCTTCATCAAACAGATTAAAGTCCAAAATATCAAGCTCCATAGCTAGGACTCTTGTAGAATCGGCTATTAATGGGAATTGCACACCTTCAATTCCACCGTCGTCTTTTGAAGTGCTTAACCAAGCGAAATGGACCTCTGCAGTATCGCAAGATGCACCAATTAATATTGTATTTCTTTTTTCAAACTCCTTCGCAGCATCTTGAAATGCGTGAATCTCAGTTGGACATACAAAAGTGAAGTCCTTAGGATACCAAAAAAGACAAACTTTCTTTTTATTATCTACTGCTTGTTTTAAAACGTTGATTTGAAATGCATCTCCCATTTCATCGATTGCCTTTACAGACATGTCTGGGAATGTTTTACCGACTAGAGCCATAATTGTTATTTTAAGTTGTTAATTATCATTTATTTCAGTGCAAAAGTAATACTTAATAACGTTTGCACCGGTTAATCTTTATTATTATTTCACACGTTAACATCAACAAATGGTAAAATAATTTTGTTTTAATTTCCTGAAAAAAAAGAGTACTGACTTACTTCTTTGATGCTTTCTTCACAAAATCATCATAAGACAACTTTTTTTCTTTCATTGGGACATTTGCTTGAAAATAATCTGAAAGCTTTTTCTCAGTGATGCGATCATAAATACCGTTTACCTGCTCTTTATCTTTCAAAAGACGCATTGCTGTTTCTGTGAGCTCCTTATCCTCTGGGGCAGGCATTCCATACTGGGCATAATTTGAAATCAACAAAGATTTAGTGAACTCCATAACCTCTTCATTTGAGATTTGAATATCATTCTCCTTAAAGATTTTGCCTTGAATAAGCTGCCATTTCATTGACTTTAAATAACCATCAAATTCTTTGTTCAAGGTTTCATCGTCAATTGGCTTTTCATTTGAAAGCTTGATCCATCTCTTAAGAAAAGCTTCAGGTAAAGTCATTTTAGTTTTATCCATCAAAAAATCATAAACGGTCTGTGTAAATAGACGATCAGAATCCGTCTTAAACATGTTTTCAAGATCGGTTGTCACCTTTGACTTCATTTCAGCTTCCGACTTTACACTTTGATTAGGAAAAAGCTTTTCATAAAGCTCCTCATTCAATTCGGCCAGTTCCATTCTTTTAATGTCGTTAACCGTAAATTTGAATTTTTTTGAAAGGTTACCTATTGCACTTTCCTCAATACCTAACATTGAAGCTAAATCTTTATCATCCTTAGAAACAGATTTTGGATCTATAATAAGTGAATTGTCAACTTTTAATCCAAGTAACGATTTAATGGCTTTTTTATCCTTTAAAAACTCCATGGAAATTGTTGAATTATTTTCAACTCCATCTTCTTTTGGCTCACCGGATGCATCAAGCTCTCTGAAAAGACCCATTACCATGTCTTTCTCCCCTACTTCCGGAGTTGATTCCATTTTACCATATCTTCTTCTCAAATCTTCGATTTGATCAGCAATCAATTTATCATCAACTTTTACTGCAAAATACTCAATGCTTTTTCTAGAAGAAAGTGGGATATCAAATTTTGGAGAAAATCCAATTTCATAGGCAAACTCAAAATCACCTGGGTTTTCCATATCACCCTTAAAAGTTTCATCTTCGGTAGGGATCGGATTGCCAAGAATTTCTAATTTCTCATCAGTAATAAATTTATAAAGACTATCATTCGCCAGTTTATTCAATTCTTCGGCAAGAACAGATTTCCCATACTGCTTTTGAATCATTCCAAAAGGAACTTTACCGGGTCTAAAACCAGGTACTTTTGCCGATTTCCGATACTTCTCTAAGGAGGCTTTAACATTCTTCTGATAATCCTCAGACTTAATTTCAACCTTTAAAACTGCATTCAGCTTGTCGACACTTTCCTGTAATACCTTCATTTCTTTAATTTAATTCAATAAAAAAGGCCTCGCTTGGTAAAACGAGACCTATAAATGGTGCGGATGGAGGGAGTCGAACCCACACACCTCACGGCACTAGATCCTAAGTCTAGCGTGTCTACCAATTTCACCACATCCGCATAACTATTTGCACTAGGAAAAACCTAGCCTGGCCCTGAACTTTTTCAAAGCGGTTTGCAAAGATAATTTTTTTTAATAAATATGAAAAATTAGTTTCTCGAATTTTGAATGTTTGCTCTAATTTCCTTCATGAACTCAGACGCATAAACAAAATTTGTGATTTCTGGATTATCGGTTGTGATAATCGATTTACGGTCACCCTGCCACCATCGTTTGCCTTGATATATAAACAAAACATTTTCGCCAATCTCAATTACAGAATTCATGTCATGCGTAATCACAACGGTTGTCATATTGTATTCTCGAGTAATGTCCTGAATTAAACCATCAATTACAATTGCTGTTTTTGGATCAAGCCCCGAGTTAGGCTCATCACAGAAGAGATATTTTGGATTCATAGAAATCGCACGCGCAATACCAATCCTTTTTTGCATTCCCCCGCTACACTCTGATGGCAACAACTTGTTTTTACCAACAAGGTTTACTCTTTCGAGACAAAAATCAACTCGTTTTTGAATCTCATTTTTAGACATTGAGGTAAACATGGTTAATGGAAAACCAATATTCTCCTCAACATTCATAGAGTCAAAAAGAGCAGAACCTTGAAATAACATTCCAATCTCTTGACGCAATTTACTTTTGTCAGCACTTCGCATCTTCGTAAAGTCAGACCCTTCGTAAAGGATCTCTCCATCATCGACATCATGGAGCCCAACCATGCATTTGGCCAAAACAGATTTGCCTTGCCCTGATTGACCAATAATTAAATTGACCTTACCTTTTTCAAAAACAGTATTAATATCAAACAGAATTTGATCTTTGCCGAAAGATTTATTTACGCCTTTAATTTCAATCATTACAGCAGTAATAAATACGTTAGTAAGAAATTCATAATTAATATGGCAACAGTACTACTAACAACAGCTTGCGTTGATGCCTTTCCAACATCTAATGAGCCTCCTTTTACATAATAACCATAATAGGATGAAATTGAGACTATTAAAAAACCAAAAAAGACCGTTTTAATGAGTGCATAGGTAATATGAAATGGATTGAAAAAAGAACGAATACCTAAAATGTATGTTTCAGTTGTCGTAAGATCAGAAAAAATCAAGGCCAACCAACCACCAATTAGAGACAAGGCCATTGAAAAAATAACTAAAATTGGAAAGAATATTACTGCGCCCACAATTTTTGGTAACACCAAAAAGTTTAACGAATTCACCCCCATTATTTCAAGCGCATCGATTTGTTCCGTTACACGCATCGTCCCAACCTCTGAAGCAATATTGGAACCAACCTTTCCCGCTAAAATGAGTGATATAATCGTGGGAGAAAACTCTAAAATTGTACTTGATTGGGTTATATATCCTACCGTATAATCAGGTAGTAACGGCGTGGTCATATTGGATGCTGTTTGAAGCGCAATTACACCGCCCATGAATGAAGACATTAAGGCGACAATAGGAAGAGAATTGATTCCTATAATATGAAGCTCTGAAACAATTCTTTTCCACAAAATATTCCATTTTGAAGGCACAGAAAAAAGTGTTCGCAACATTAAAAAATACCTTCCTATATGAAATAACATGTTCACGACCCTAAATTAAACATAATTTCGAATGGAGTAATTCAGAATCCATGAGAATATTACTTTTGGGAAATAAGAAGATGAGCGCATTAAATCAAAATATTATTTCGAAAGCGTATTTGGAAAAATTCCTGCCTCCAGCATTTACTTCTTACGTTCATGATTTATTATCTCAATCAAATGTTATTTTCAACATTGTAAAACCTCGAACCACTAAACTTGGAGATTTCAGAAGACCTAAAAACCCAAATGATACACCTAAAATAACGATCAATAGTAATCTAAACCCTTATGCCTTTCTAATTACATCACTTCATGAAATTGCTCATCTGCGTGTATATGAGAACTATCGCAAAATCTCTAAGCCCCATGGTGTGGAATGGAAATTTGAATTTCAAAAATTACTACAGCCACTTATTCTTTCGAATGCCATTCCTGAAAATTTAAGACAAAGTTTAAAAAACACAATTACCCGAACGAAAGCCGCATCTTGTTCGGACATTATTTTAAGTCGTGAATTAAAAAAATATGATTCGCCAAACCAAAAGGTATTTCTTGAGGAAATTGCCTTCGGTAGGCTATTTACTTTAAACAAAAAAACCTTCAAAAAAGGAAAATTGAGAAGAACCAGGTATCTTTGCCATGAAATGCACAGCCGACGAGATTATTTAGTACATGCTTTAGCAGAGGTAAATCCAATTTTAGATGAAAGATAAATCATTGTATTGTTTGATTATGGCTGGAGGTGTTGGAAGCCGCTTTTGGCCACTTTCTACTGAGAAAAACCCTAAACAATTCCAAGACTTTCTTGGAACTGGTCAGAGCCTTCTTCAAATGACTTTTAATCGTTTTATTTCTAAAGTACCTCGAGAAAATATAATTGTACTTACGAATGAGCTTTATATTGACCTAGTTGTTTCCCAGTTGAATTTGCCGGAAGCACAGGTAATTTGTGAACCTGAACGCAAAAACACTGCTCCTTGTATTGCATTCGCCACTGCAAAGATTTTAAAGCAGGACCCTAATGCTATGATGATTGTAACCCCTTCAGATCATCTAATTACAAATGAAAAGCAATTCAACGAAGACCTCGATTTGGGCATAACGGCAGCCTTAAAATCGACAAGTCTCATCACATTCGGAATTAAGCCACATCGTCCAGATACCGGATATGGCTATATAGAATTTAACAGCTCGGAAATTAACAACAGAACTCAAAAAGTTATTCAGTTTAGAGAAAAGCCAAACCTGTCTACGGCTGAAACATTTTTAAATAAAGGAAACTTTTACTGGAATTCTGGTATGTTCATTTGGAAAGGTAAAGTTTTGAAAGATAGCTTTGAAAGGCATTGTAGCTCTTTATATGATATCTTTTTTAAAAACCTTGAAGCCTACAATACCTCAAATGAAATGAACTTTATGAAGCAGGCATTTAACACTGCGGCAAGTATTTCAATAGACTATGCAATTTTAGAAAAAGAGGAGCATGTTACCGTTGTTTTATCCAAGTTTGGGTGGAGTGACCTTGGAACATGGGGAAGTATTAAAGATATCACTAAAAAAGACGCAAATCAGAATTCAGTCAGCCATAATGATATTCATTTGTTTGACAGCACATCCTGTTTTGTAATAAGTGCAAAGAATAAAGAGGTTTTAATCAATGGACTTCATGATTTCTTCGTTATCGACACACCTGACAAGCTCATGATTCTAAAAGGTGAAAATGAACAACTCCTTAAAAAATATCTAGCAGAAATGGAAACTAAGAAGCCAAAAAATGGTTAAGATTAGACACATTGAGCTGGGTGATTTCCCACTTCTGTTGGCACCTATGGAAGACGTAAGTGACCCTCCCTTTCGGACCCTTTGTAAAAAACATGGAGCAGATTTAATGTATACTGAATTCATTTCATCCGAAGGACTCATTCGCGATGCCTTGAAAAGTAGACAAAAGCTGGATATCTATGAAAAGGAAAGGCCTATAGGCATTCAGATTTTTGGTTCAGATATTGAAAGTATGCGTCTTGCAACAGAGATCACAGCGCAATCCAATCCTGATATTATCGATATAAATTATGGTTGCCCTGTCAAAAAAGTAGCATGTAAAGGTGCGGGTGCGGGTATTCTTCAAGATATACCCAAAATGGTAAAAATGACAGCAGAGATTGTGAAGTCAACAAAATTACCAGTTACCGTTAAAACAAGGCTTGGCTGGGATGAATCAACAAAATACATAGTTGAAGTAGCTGAAAGATTGCAAGATGTGGGTATCGAGGCAATATCAATACATGGAAGAACAAGAAAACAGATGTACAAGGGTGAAGCTGATTGGTCCTTAATTGCCGCTGTCAAAGAAAATTCTAGAATGAAAATACCTGTTTTTGGTAATGGAGATATTGATACTCCGGAAAAAGCAGTTAATTATAAAAATAAATATGGTGTAGATGGCGTAATGATTGGACGTGCGAGTATTGGAAACCCTTGGATCTTTAGAGAAATCAAACATTATATTAATACGGGAAAGCATCATGCACCACCTGATTTTCGTGAGAAGGTCCATGCAGTGATCGAACACCTTGACACAAGTATAGACTGGAAAGGTGAGAAATTGGGTATCGCGGAAATGAAACGTCACTATTCCAATTACTTTAGAGGTGTTATTAATTTTAAGGAAATTAAAACCAAGCTCGTTACCTCGAACGAATTGACTGAACTTCATGATATCTTACACCATTTAAAAGAGTCAGCGGATAGCTTTAAATTTTCTAATTCTTATTGAACTATTTGATGCTTTTTTTGTTTTTGTATCATGAGACAATGGCAAAGTATTCCTCACTTCTCTGATTATGAGGTTTCTGATGACGGATTTATTCGGTCTATTGAGCGTGTTAAAGTTTTTAAAAATGGTCGGAAAATGCGTTTTGAATCAAAAAACAAACAATTACGTAGACACCCGAGTAATGGCTTTCTCATGACCGACCTCATCAATGATAAAGGAATCAGAAAGACCGTGTATCCTCATAAAATTGTTGCCACAGTGTTCTTGAAAA
The DNA here is from genome assembly GCA_022425625.1 of Crocinitomicaceae bacterium. Classification (GTDB taxonomy): domain Bacteria; phylum Bacteroidota; class Bacteroidia; order Flavobacteriales_D; family Crocinitomicaceae; genus UBA952. The sequence goes on from JAKMFD010000059.1 coordinate 20,877, forward strand.
ATGACAAACCACGTAAGAAGAAGGTGGTCATTCACATCGATAATGATTTAGAAAACAATCATGTTTCTAACCTGAAATGGTGTAGCTTTAGCGAGTCCATTAAAATAGGTTTTGCCTCAGGAAAAAGAGATAATAGCGCACTTTGGGAAAAAAGAAGATTGAAATACGGACCTAATGGAGGTAATTCCTCTATCGGAAGACCAGACCCTTTGAATTTAGAACAAAAGAAGAAAATCCTAATCTTACGCAAAGAAAATAGTTTAAAACAATTAGCGGATATGTTCAATTGCAGCGTTTCTCACATTCATAAGACTTTAAAAAGATTGCAAGAGCAAAAAATCACAGGAACGTTATAGATTTTAATATTTTTTGCATCGGAATATCCAAAGAGCCAAAAACGCTTTCCTCATAAAGACTATCGATTTGAAATTCAAATTGTGTTCCTTTATAAGACCATTTAATTTCATTTCTTTGAGTATTTATAGAATTTGGAGGATACGTTGTTGAATAGAAAACAACCTTATTTTCCTGAAGACTCAACTTCAATTGAGGAGAAAATAAGAACCTGTACAAGTCGTCTTCTTTAGTAAGGATTCCCTTTCGCAATAACCTTTTTAAAAACTGATCTGCACCTTCAGTCGTTGTAAACATAAGAGAATAACGAGGTACATTTTTATATCTCGTTTTTTCCACTTGTGTTGGCTCAAAGTTTTCGTTAAGTTCTGTCTCAATATACTTTTCTGAAACTAAATAATAGCCACCCTCTTCAAAACAAAAGTCTCCAGCCCATATTGCTATGAATTCTTCTATTGGAAAGCTAATCTTACTCGTTAATGCCGTAAGTTTTTCAATAACTAACGCCCTGCTTTGTGCGGACAATTGTCTTGTATTCATATGCAGATCAATTGTTCTTTTCGAACGTTCTGAAAACTGTATGGAGGTCCCGGAATCCTTGATAAAAAATGGGATTGAATCATTTAACGACAAACAAGTTTTTAAGTGGAATCCTGAGGAATCACTATCATGTGCTAAATATGCATTCTCAACACCAAACTGTTTGAGGCTTTCTGCCTGACTGTATAAAACCAAATTTTCATTTGGAAATATAGGATTCTTCAATAAAGCTTGCCATAGACTTGATATTGATTCTTGTTCTTTTGCGATATTCTTTTGGTATATATCTTCGAAATAATCACCATAATAGATAAAAAGAAAATGGTCTCTGTGAAATACATGTAGGTTATAATCTATAATTTGATACACCTTGTCTTTACCAATAAGGGTATCCTTCACATTACTTTCTAATGATATACGATCCAATGC
>JAKMFD010000064.1 GCA_022425625.1 Crocinitomicaceae bacterium
AAAGGTAAAGGCGTTCGTTACATGGGAGAGGAAGTAAGGAGAAAAGCAGGTAAAGCTGCCGCTAAGAAATAATTTTTAAGATTAAAGAAATGGCAAATAGAAAAGTTCTAAGAAGAGCAAAAATAAAGAGAAGGATTCGAAAGAAAGTATTCGGTACTTCAACTATTCCAAGATTATCAGTTTTCAGAAGTAATAAGCAAATATATGCCCAACTTATTGATGATTTAACAGGTAAAACAATAGCCTCTTCTGGGTCGTTGAAAAACGAAGAAGCGGGTAAAGGAAACAAAACTGCTCAAGCTACCGTAGTCGGTAAGGGCATTGCAGATAAAGCAAAAGAATCTGGTATTGAAAATGTTGTTTTCGATAGAAACGGATATTTATATCACGGAAGAGTAAAATCATTGGCTGAATCAGCTAGAGAAGGAGGATTAAAATTTTAAATTATGGCAGCTCAAATTATGAATCGCGTGAAAGCGGCAGATATTGAACTTAAAGACAAACTTGTTGCAATCAACAGGGTGACAAAAGTTACAAAAGGTGGTAGAACTTTTAGTTTCTCAGCAATTGTTGTTGTTGGAGATGAAAACGGAATTGTTGGTCACGGACTTGGTAAAGCAAAAGAAGTTGTTGAAGCCATAACAAAAGGTATTGACGATGCAAAAAAGAACTTGATCAAAGTTCCAATTGCAAAAGGTACTGTTCCTCACACTCAAAAGGGTAAATATGGAGGCGCAAGAGTTTTGTTGAAGCCAGCTTCTGATGGTACTGGAGTTATTGCAGGTGGTGCAATGCGTGCAGTGCTTGAAAGCGTTGGTGTTTCCAATGTACTTGCAAAATCGCAAGGATCTTCAAACCCTCACAATGTTGTGAAAGCAACAATTGACGCACTTGCTCAAATGAGAGATGCAGTTGCTGTTGCAAAACAAAGAGGAATTGAATTAGAGAAAATTTTTAAAGGTTAATTCGATAAAATAATGAGTACGATTAGAATCAAGCAAACGAGAAGCGCAATTAATAGACCTGCGAATCAAAAAGCAACAATCAAGGCCTTAGGTTTTAGAAAATTAAACCAAGAAATTGAAAAAGAGGCAACACCTCAAATTTTAGGTATGATTAATAAGGTAAAACACCTTATTGAAATAATTGAAAAATAAACAGAAATGAGTTTACATAATCTTACACCAGCAAAAGGATCTGTCAAAAAAGAGAAGCGAATTGCTCGTGGACAGGGAAGCGGATATGGAGGAACCTCAACAAGAGGTCATAAAGGAGCGAAGTCAAGATCAGGTTACAAAACTAAGATTGGTTTTGAAGGTGGTCAAATGCCACTTCAAAGACGTGTTCCTAAATTCGGATTCAAAAATATTAATCGTGTTGAATACAAAGCGGTTAACATTGCGAGCTTAGAAATGCTTGCAACAGAAAAAGGAATTACTGAATTTACGGTTGATACGTTTATGGAAAACGGATTAACGTCGAGTAACGATTTAGTGAAAGTTTTAGGAAGAGGTGAGTTAAAGTCAAAAATCACAGTAAGTGCACACGGGTTTTCAAAGGCAGCAATTGCAGCAATTGAAGCTCAAGGTGGTGTATGTACAAAAATCTAACTATCTTTGCCAACTTTTGAACCATGAAAAGATTTATACAAAATATTAAGAATATATGGAAGGTAGAAGAGCTTCGCTCTCGTATCCTTCTGACTTTAGGTTTGATTCTCGTATACAGAATCGGATCTTTTGTTGTGCTGCCGGGTGTAAATTATGCTGCTTTGGTTCAAGGATCAGGTGATCAAAATAATACCTTAGAGAATCTTTTATCGTTATTTTCTGGAGGTGGTTTTACGAACGCATCTATTATGGCTCTCGGTATTATGCCATATATTAGTGCTTCCATTATTATGCAGCTTCTTGGAATGGCAGTACCTGCCGTTCAAAAAATGCAAAATGAAGGTGAGTCTGGTCGTAAACAAATTAACAATTATACACGCCTACTCACAATTGCAATTTGTGCCCTACAAGCTCCAAGTTACCTCAATCTATATTTAGCAGGTAAAGGTGCGATACCAGCGGATGCAACAAGTTTTTGGTGGATTCAAACCACCATTATATTAATTTCAGGTGCGATGTTTGCGGTTTGGTTAGGTGAGAGAATTACAGAGAAAGGTATTGGTAATGGTATTTCATTATTGATAACAGTCGGAATCTTATCTAGGTTACCTGGTTCATTCTTTGCTGAGTTCGGTGCCTCTGTTGGTCAAGGTAACCTCATCAAATTAGTTGTTGAAATGGTTGCATTTATGGTTGTTGTATTGGCTACGGTTCTCATTGTTCAGGGTGTTCGCAGAATTCCACTCAATACAGCCAAAAGGGTTGTAGGCGCTCGTGCTGCGAGTGACCAAGGGTCTAGAAACTACCTTCCCATCAAAGTGAATGCAAGTGGTGTGATGCCAATTATATTTGCTCAGGCTATTATGACTGTACCCGTCATGCTTTTCGCATCTGCAGATGGAACCGGAAACTGGTTTACAAGAACGCTTGGTGATATTTATGGCCTAAGCTACAATATGCTTCTTGGATTGCTTATTGTAATCTTTACGTATTTCTATACAGCTATTATGATCAATCCTAGCAAGATTGCTGACGACCTTAAAAAAAGCGGTGGTTTCATTCCTGGTGTTCGACCGGGTGAAGAAACTGCACAACATATTGATAGTGTGGTATCCAGAATTACTTTTCCTGGATCTCTCTTTTTAGCGATTATCGCAATTATTCCAGCAATTGCAAAGTTATCTGGAGTAAATGACGGCTTCGCTATGTTCTTTGGAGGCACATCATTGTTGATTATGGTTGGTGTAGTACTTGACACACTTCAACAAATTGAGACATACCAATTGAATCGCCACATGGATTCCTTAATGGAAGGTACGCGTGTGAGAGGAAGAAGAGGAGCTAACGAATATTCTGGATTTTAAATATGGCTAAACAAGCATCAATAGAACAAGACGGTATCATTGAGGAGGCACTTCCTAATGCAATGTTCCGCGTAAAACTTGAGAATGAGCACGTAATAACGGCTCATATATCAGGTAAAATGAGAATGTATTACATTAAAATATTACCGGGAGATAAGGTAAAAGTTGAAATGTCTCCATATGATTTAACTAAAGGCAGAATAACATTTCGTTATAAATAATAAATAACAAAGCAATGAAAGTAAGAGCATCAGTAAAAAAGAGAAGCGCAGATTGCAAAATCGTAAAACGAAAGGGTCGTGTTTACGTGATTAATAAGAAGAACCCGAAATTTAAACAAAGACAAGGTTAATAAGTAAGAATTATGGCACGTATTGCAGGAATAGATTTGCCCAAAAATAAAAGAGGTGTTGTTGGATTAACATACATCTTCGGTATTGGGAGAAGTACTTCAAAGAAGATTTTGAAAGACAATTCAATTGATGAAAGCATTAAAGTTCAAGATTGGGATGATGCTCAATTATCAGCGATCAGAAATTCAGTGAATGAAGTAAAAACAGAAGGACAACTTCGTTCTGAAGTTCAATTGAATATCAAAAGACTTATGGACATTGGATGCGTAAGAGGTATCCGTCATAGAGCTGGTCTTCCATTAAGAGGTCAACGTACTAAAAATAATTCTAGAACTAGAAAAGGAAAGAGAAAAACAGTTGCTAACAAGAAAAAAGTAACTAAATAATAAATAGTTTATCATGGCAAAAACGAATCAAAAAAAGAAAAAGAACGTCAAGATAGATGCTACTGGAGAAGCACATATTCAAGCTAGCTTCAATAACATCATTATTTC
>JAKMFD010000088.1 GCA_022425625.1 Crocinitomicaceae bacterium
GAAATAGCCATAAAATGATAGGTTTTATGGTTCACGAGTGTGGGGCTTCCCTGAGCAAACTTATCTTCAGTGAGCTTAAAGGAATGCCTAATCCCTTGATCTGCACCATCTACCATCTCTGTAGGTAAAGATGCACCCAAGGCATCATCAAATTCAAAATTCACCAAGCGATCAACACCATCTGCTTTATCGCACTGAGCTACCAATCTAGCCTTAGTTGGATCTTCAAGCTCTGATAAAGAAACCTCATCATTAACAAGCTGATATATTTGATAGCCCTGGAAACGGTAATATTTATCCGCAGACGAATCCTCAGAAACAATAAACGGATCATACTCGGCATAAGCTTCTTGGTAGTTATTAGATGAGGAATTATTGTCTAATGTTAGAATGAGCTCATTCTCAAGCTCTTGAATTACCAAATCAGGAGCATGTGGTCCTTCTAAGATCTTAAAACAATTTTCAAATAACGCCTGCGCTTTATCATCGGCACGTCTCAGAACCTCAACAGATTCAAATGGTTCACCACCATTTGATCTCGCCCATACAATGCCTACAGTAATATTATTTACCGATCCTGGCTTTAAAACAAAAGGGCCCGCAGACTGGACGAAGCGTCTGTCATTAGGCTGATTATTGCTGCTTTGCTCAGTCCAAGGTTCTTGAGGATACCCTCCAGTTCCCCAACCCAATGGATCTGTATCTCCAGGGAACATAAAGTCACATGGTGTATTTGGGTCTGCCTCTTCATCCGAAATATGTCCACTTCCACCATAGATGAATTTAGAGCCGTCTTTCCAAAACCCCTTCAAGTAGTTATAGTAATCTGATGCGTTTGTAGGGTCAGTCTGATTTGGATTTGCGCCATTTGTTGTATTTGAATAATACAAGAACCTACGCATCCCGAACCGCTCATTGTCTGGGATTCCATCACCAAAACCAATCCCATTTAACGCCTCGTTTTCATTAATACCAAAGGCATTATCAATCCCGTCATTATCTTGATAAGGACCTTCAAAGAAATCGACTCCGACTGCAGGTGGAGAAGATCCGTATCCCTTATATCCTGAATTATCTAGGTCTAAATTGTCTCCATTGTAGTAATAAGCCAATCCTCGATTGACATCGCAACCAACATAATCATCATAAGGGTCGCCAAGCGCACCATCTGTAAAAAATCCAAAATAGGTGTTGTACAAGGTCTGTGTCCCACGGTTGATTAGTTCATAATTGTAAAAAGTCATATTATTTACCTCATCATTAGAGGCAAAAGAAAAAGCCTGAGAACGAATTTCCATACCAATAGGGTCCGCACCTGTTTCAGTATGGATATTGCCTTTATCATTCATGACCCACCAAAAATTCAAATCACCATATAAGGAAACCGTGCGGTCAACGGTGCATTCTTTTGTCCTATTAATGTCATGCCAAGGATAGTCTCCATCTTGCCAATTGTAGTGACCATCCTCATTATAATCGTAAAATGGGGCAAGGTAATAATCCTGACCAGCCGAAATATCTCCGTGTGCAGGCCAGTTTTTAATGATTTCAGGCACCTCATAATTGGGATGCAAAGCCGCTTGAGTATTCGTTCCGTTTTCTTGATCCGCTAGACCCGATTCAAACCAAGAAGTAAATTCTCGAATCATATCTTGGGTTGTAATAAAATGACGGTCATATGCGTCGCACGTTTCATAATCAGTTTCAGCAAAAACTTCAGATAGGGGGCCAGTCCAATAATCTTGTCCGTTTCTGTATCTTAAAGCAGCGAGCTTGAGTTGCTCATTAACATCTGTGCCTCCCAACCAAAGTGCCGCTGTAAATAAGGCCATAATTCCAGAGTTTTTTGGGACCTCATACATAGAATTATTCAAGCCCGGAATTTGCCATAAATTTCCTGCAGTATGCATTAAGGCACGCACATTATTAATCTCCATATACGTTGAGGTCGTAGGAGGTGCACAGCCAGCACCCTTTTCTGGAAAGCTTTTCTTTTGCTCGTCGCCATACTCTTGACCTACTAAATGGAAGCTTATCACAATGAAAAAAATCAGACTTATTTTCATATTTTGAAATTACTCAATTTTCAATAACCTGCACCAATTTCAGGAATGAAAGCATCTTCAATGTGTTCAATTTGAGGTCCATTATTCGAAAGGTAAATCGAAACAATATCAAACCTACAATCTCGATTCATAAATCTCGTCTTTAGTAAATGGTCTGCAACTTGAATGATTTTTCTTTGTTTATCGAGACGCACTGACTCAAATGGAAGCTTATAATTCAACGAGCTTAATGCTTTTACTTCAACAACGATAATCGTATTTTCAACTTCGCAAACCAAATCGACCTCCAATCTTCCTAAACGGTAATTTGTAAAATGCAGTTTATACCCTTTGGATTGAAGAAATTCCGCCGCAATCCGCTCTCCATATTTCCCTTTGTTTATGCAACTTCTCATATTATCCTATAAAAGTTACAAAATCTGTAAATAAACTACGAGGAAACAGAATGAATTAAAATTATCTTTACCATAAGATTTCAGGAGACATGAAAAATATATTTATAAAAAACATTAAGGGCCTTGTCCAGGTAGGTGAAAACCTGCCCAATCGCATTGGTGGTATTGATGCCTCGAAGGTACCTGTTATTGAAAATGCTTTCCTAGCACTTGAAGATGGATGTAAAGTTGTTGCCTACGGTTCAATGGAAGATTGGGACGGTATAGACGATTGGAGAAACCTTGAAGTTATTGATGCTGAAGGCTGTTATGTTTTACCCGCTTTTTGTGATGCACATACGCATTCCGTTTTCGCACAAACAAGAGAAGGAGAGTTTGTAGATAGAATAAATGGTTTGAGTTATGAAGAAATTGCCCTAAAAGGTGGCGGGATTTTAAATTCAGCAAGGGCACTTTCAGCGCTTAGCGAGGATGAACTTTACGAAAGATCCTATAAGAGAGTTGAAAAAATTATTGAAAGTGGTACGGGTGCGCTGGAAATAAAGTCGGGCTATGGTTTAACAGTAGAGGCTGAATTGAAAATGCTGCGCGTCATTAAACGAATTAAGGCGGAAGCTCCAATTGAAATAAAGGCTACATTTTTGGGGGCTCATGCATTTCCAACAACCTATAAAAATAACCATGAAGGCTACATTGAAGAAATTATTTCCAAAATGTTACCCGCTATTGCGGAGGAGGGTCTTGCGGACTATATTGACGTTTTTTGCGAAAGAAATTATTTCTCTGTAGCGGAAATGGAGCGGATTCTTTTGGCAGGTAAGTCAATTGGCTTAATACCAAAAGTGCATGTTAATCAATTCTCAACAATGGGCGGAGTTGAATCAGCAATTAAGTTAGGAGCATTAAGTGTTGATCATCTCGAAGAATTAAGCAATCAAGATTTGATGGTGCTTAAAGAAAGTAAATGTATGCCCACTTTCCTACCTGGATGCTCTCACTTTTTAGGCATTCCATTCGGAAAAGCAATAGCGTTAATAAATGAGGGGATTCCTTTTGCATTGGCAAGTGATTTTAATCCGGGATCAACACCCTGTTACAGTATGTCTCAAATTTGGTCGTTGGCTTGTATTAAAATGAAACTTACACCTGAGCAAGCTTTAAACGCTATGACCATAAATGCCGCATATGCAATGGGGCTGGAAAAAACTCATGGGAAGATTTCTTTAGGACTAAATGCACCCATAATCATGACGAAACCAATATCCTCCTTGGCATATATCCCCTATTCATTTGGAGAACATCTTATTCAACGAATCTTCACGAAACACAATGCCGAATAATGTCAAAAGACAATTTAGAACCAATTTCATTCATTAATAAAATTGTCAACCACATTACAGAATTAGGGCTTGATATGGAGCACCTTTCATTAATTGTTCCATCGGATCGTGCCGCAAATCAGCTGCGCGTTCAAATTGCAAAGACTCTTTCCATTCCGATTTTGGCGCCTAACATCCAAACTATTGACAAATGGATGAAGCCTGATGGAATTATGATTGCGGATGAAACAAGACAACTTTTATGTCTTCATGAGGTTTGCAAAAAGTTTCAAGACATCCCAAATGATAGTTTTGAAGAATTCCTTAGCTGGGGTAAAATTGCCTTAAAAGATTTCAACGAAATTGACCGTTATTTATTAGATCCTATTCTTGTATTTAAAAATTTAGCTTCAATTAAGGAGCTAGAAAGCTGGCAAATAGATGAAGCATCCTATTCAGAATCACAAAAAAAATTCCAGAGCTTTTGGAAGATCTTGCCAGAAATGTATGTCTCTTTTAATGAGGCGTTGGAAAGGAGGGGGCAAATGACTTCGGGTGGAGCCTACAAAAAATTTGCAGAAGACCGTCAAGAATATCTTTCCCCGACGGCCCAAAACTATTTTATTTTTGCTGGCTTCAATGCCTTGTCAAAGGCCGAACTTGTATCTATAAATAAAATAGTTGCTGTAAAAAAAGGATCTTTCTTAAGTGAAACGGATACCTTTTATATTAAAGATACTTTACATGAAGCAGGGAGTTTTCATAGGAAAAATCACGATTTTATGGGTATTTCCTATAACCCGAAGCCTTCCGAACAGCTTTTAAATAAGCATATGAATGCTAAAATTATTGAGTGCGCACAACATATTGGACAAGTAAAAATTGCAGCTGATGAGCTAAGTAAACTTAAAGAGGAAGAGATAAATGAAACCCTCGTTTTACTCTGTGATGAGGCCTTAATTGGCTCAATGATTCACCATATCCCAAGAAATGTTCAAAAGACTAATTTAACACTGGGGCTTCCCTTAACACAAACAGCCGTCAAGTCTTGGACTGATATCCTTTTCCAAATACAGGAAAACAAGGCGAAATTTCAATCTGACTCAATTTATTTTTACGACTTACAACGCTTCATAAATCATGCTTTTACTATAAGCGCATTGAACATTTCCGAGCTCCAAGATCTAGGAGATGTTGAACGTAATGCAATACGATTTAATCGTATTTTCCAAAATCCTAAAGTCCTTCAAAAAAGCAAAGACTTAAGCCTTCTTTGTGGCCTAGTATTTGAAAATTGGTCTTCAGATTGGGGTAAGGCATTGCGCCAGATTAGGGCATTGAATGCATTCTTTCTTGACAGAATGAATGATGGGGTGAATTTTGAAAAAACGATTCTTCATGTTTTTGATGATGCACTGGTTGAACTTGAAAATATAATTGATGAAGGAATCCCTGAAATGAGTCAAAAAAGCTTCAAGTTGTTTTTTGATCAACATTGGATAGGTAGGTCAATTGCGTTTTCTGGGGATCAAGAAGAAGGACTGCAAGTCATGGGTCTTTTGGAAACACGAATGCTCGATTTTAAAACAATTATTGCCTTGGGAATGAACGAGGGTAAATTACCTGCAACAAACCCCATTCAATCCTTTATCCCTATGGACTTGAGATATGGGTTAGGTATACCTACAACAAGAGAAAAACAAGGTTTATTTGCACATCACTTTTATCGGCTGCTTGGGCATTGTGAAAATTTAATTGCAACCTTTTCATCAACTAGCGAACAAATCGGTTCGCAAGAAAAAAGTCGCTATCTACTTCAGCTTGAATTAGAATTAGAGCGAATTAATCCGAATATTAAAATTCAAAAACTTCAGTATAATGTACCTATTAAAGGTATTGCTGATAGCAACTCTCAAATTATAGAACGGACGCCACTCATTATGAGTCGTACTGTTAATTACTTTGAAAAATCGATTTCGGCCTCGGCAATTAACACCTACCTCAGGTGTCCTTTAGATTTTTATTACCGCTACATCGCTGAGCTTGGTGAGGAACAAAATGTAGAAGAGGGAATAGAGAGCCAACAATTTGGATCCCTTGTGCATCAAGCACTTGAGATTTTGTATCAACCTTTTGCACAATTTGATGCTGATGGAAAAGAAATCGATCCCAAACCCGAAGCATTAAAACAAAAGGATATACAAAGAATGCTTAAAGTGTACAAGCAAGTATTGTATGAACAATTCTATAATTATTTCGATCAAGATGACCAGCTATTTTTAAAAGGTAAAAATCTTGTAAGCTATACTATTGCGCAAGATACCGTAGAAAATACACTTCGAAAAGAACTGGATTTTCTGAATAGTTTAAATGAGGACCTATTTATCGTTCAAGTGGAAGCCAAACAAATGATGGAGCTTGAACTTACGGTTCATGGACAAAAGAGAAAAATATCATTTACAGGATATATAGACAGAATTGATAAAATAGGAGATCAATATCGAGTTATTGACTACAAATCGGGAAAAGTAAAAGAAGAAGATGTAAAGTTCGTTGATAAAGAGACGGAGCTTCTAAGCTTTCAAAAATGCAAGCACGCGGTTCAGCTTACACTTTATGCAATGTTTTTAAAAGAAAATCTAGGATTTTATCCTGCTGAAACAAGTATTTTTTCGCTCACAGACGTACAGAACATGTCTTATGTACTGAATTCCAAAACTAAAAGTCTAGAGGAGATATGTGACTTATTCAAGGTCTTTCTTGAAAAGCTACTTGAAGAAATTTTTGATGAGCATCAATCTTTTGAACACAACGACGACTCAAAATATTGTAACTATTGTGACTAAAAAAACCTGAAAAGAAATCAAAAATTGTTCGAAATCTTTTCAGGTAATCTGCAAGTTAAATAAAACCAAATATGAACAAAGAAATTGTTCGTACTATGTTTTATAGACGAAAAAGGTATTGTAAGGGTTGCTTTAAAATAAAAAGAATTAATACAACTCCTCTTTAAGGACTGTGCGATAATCTTTTATTTCTTCTCGATTGATCTTGTGCTCTGCGTCTTTGAGTAAGGTTAAAAGGTACACTAGATTTTCTGTATCTTCTATTTCTAAAGGGTATTCATTTCCTTCATCATCTTCCTCATATTGTGCTTGAACACTGAAACTTTTATTCTCCTCAATGAACTCATAGGTCAATCTTAAAGTCTTTACAACTAAAGGATCTTGTTCCTGCAAAGCAATATTTCGCAAATCTTTTAAAGTTTCAATAAGCTTCGGAGCTTCAACCCCTTTCTTTTCAACTTTTGCTAAAATTGCATCAAGCTTGTCATTTGCCTCTTGAGTTTTCATATCGGTTGTTTCAATTTTTGACAAATTTAATGAGTTTACTCGAATAAAAACACAATCGGGCCAAACATTATTCTTGTCTTTTCTATGCATTATTATGAACAGCTCTAATAATGCGAGAAAGAAATTTTAAATTTGTCTCATGGAGTTCCTTTTGAAGGCATGCAGTGTTGGGTTTTTATTGAGCGTTATGATAGGCCCTGTGTTTTTCATTCTGCTCGAGACAAGTATTAGAAGAGGTTTTCGCGAGGCGCTTATTTTTGACTTAGGCGTTCTTGCTAGTGATGCATTGTACATTTTGTTAGCCTACCTCTTTTATGCTGAAGTTGATAAAATGTCGACAGGCACAAATAAAGCCGTATTTGGTTTTATTGGTGGCGGTATCTTTATTATATACGGGGTTGTCAATTTTTTTAAAAAGCTCAAAATAAGAACCGAGTCATCACTAGAAAATATAGAATACCAAAAACTAGACTTCGTGAGAACCTTCTTAAAAGGATTCCTTCTTAATTTTGCGAATCCATTGGTTCTTTTTTATTGGTTTAGTGTGCTAACACTTGCCAATCAATCTATTTCAGATGACGCAAGTGATTTTATGCTATTCCTTTTTCTGATCATTGTGCTCCTTACTTTTTTAGGGTTTGACTTGCTCAAAATTTTAGGTGCTAAACAGCTCAAACCTCTTGTAACCGATAGGGTGTTAATTGGTTTAAATAGATTAATTGGTCTAGTGTTTTTCTTATTTGGAGTTGTGCTTCTATTTCAGAATTACTTTAGAATTTATCCTTTATAAGCTTAAAAGTCATGCTAAAAAAAACAACCATTTGTTGCTTTCTTTTTATTCTACCAAGCCTTGTTGTTTCGCAAAAAGTTCTAAAGGAAAATCTAACCGAAAGAGTGCGATTATATTGGGATTCAGAAAAAAAAACACATCCGTTCACGCGGGGCTTATTATACAGATCCAATTATTGGTGATACCAAAGAAAAACATGGTAAATGGTGGTTTTACGACGCAAAGGGTCACATAACTGAGGAACAAAATTTCTTTAGAGATCGAATTCATGGGCAACAAATTTCCTTTCATGCCAATAAAGCCAAAGCAACTGAAAGCTATTTTGTTTATAATGTTGCAGATAGTATATACAGGGAATGGACTGAGGAAGACACGTTGATTACAGAGGGTTCATATGAAATGGGAAGCCCAAAAGGGCTATGGCGTTACTTTTATAATAACGGAAAACTAAAATCAAAAAAAAGCATCTCTAATGATACCATCTATTTAAT
>JAKMFD010000099.1 GCA_022425625.1 Crocinitomicaceae bacterium
CTTTAGTTTTTTTTCATTTCTTTCGGGGAAAAATGTTTACCTTCGCCTCCTAGTTTAAAGCAATGAGTGATTCAATCCAGCACGAATGTGGCATCGCCTTAATTCGTTTAAAAAAACCAATTCAATATTTCATAGACAACTACGGTTCTTCCTTTTTTGGAGTGAATAAGCTTCATTTGTTAATGGATAAGCATCACAATCGGGGTCAAGATGGAGCAGGAGTGGCCAATATCAAATTAGGCATGAAACCTGGGGAAAGATATATTTCTCGCGTACGCTCGGTGCAAAAAGCACCAATTCAGGATATTTTTGATCAAATCAATTCAAAGTTCAAGGATTTGTATGATGCAAATCCTGATTCAATTCAAGATGTTGATTTCTTAAAAAGAAATGTTGGTTTCACCGGAGAGCTTTTTTTGGGGCATTTACGTTATGGTACTTTTGGTAGAAATTCTAAGGAAAGTTGTCACCCATTTTTAAGACAAAACAATTGGATCACAAGAAATCTTGTGGTTGCAGGTAATTTTAATCTAACCAATGTTGATGAATTGTTTGATGTACTTCTCAATGTTGGTCAGCATCCAAAAGAAAAGTCTGATACTGTTACGGTTCTTGAGAAGATAGGTCATTTTTTAGATGTTGAAAATGATGAATTATATAACCACTTTAAATCAGAAGGTTTATCCAATGATGCGGTTTATGCTAAAATTGCAGATGAGATTGGAATTGAAAAAATCCTTAAAAAAGCAAGTGAAGATTGGGATGGTGGATATACAATGGCTGGTTTACTAGGCCATGGTGATGCCTTCGTGCTGAGAGACCCATCAGGTATTCGGCCTGCATTTTGGTTTGAAGACGATGAGGTTTGTGTTGTTGCTTCTGAACGACCAGCCTTGCAAACCGCATTTAATATTCAGGTGGAAGACGTTAATGAATTGACACCAGGCCATGCTTTGATTATCAAAAAAGATGGTTCAGTAAAAGAAACATTAATTAACGAGCCCAAAGAACCAAGAAAATGTTCTTTCGAGCGAATTTATTTTTCAAGAGGTTCAGATAAAGATATCTACATCGAAAGAAAAGCACTAGGTAAGCTGATTGTACCGCCTGTTCTGGAAACTATTAATCACGATTTAGACAATACGGTATTCTCATTTATTCCAAATACAGCCGAAATCTCTTTTTATGGATTGGTAAAAGGATTGGACCAGCATTTAAATGAAAAGAAAATAGCTCAAATTAAAGCTTTAGGTTCTAACCCATCAGAAGAGGAGATTCAAAAAGTAATTCGCCAACGTGCCCGAATTGAGAAAATTGCTATTAAGGATGCTAAGCTCAGAACATTCATTACTCAAGACGATTCTAGAGATGATTTGGTTTCTCACATTTATGATATTACCTATGGCGGGATACGCGCTGAAAAGGACAATCTAGTGGTTATTGACGACAGTATTGTTCGAGGAACGACACTTCGAAAAAGTATTTTTAAAATTTTGGACCGCCTGCGTCCGAAGAAGATTGTAATTGTTTCCTCAGCACCTCAAATTCGTTACCCTGATTGTTATGGTATTGACATGGCGAAACTTGGTGATTTCATTGCATTTAACGCAGCGATTGCTTTGCTGAGAGATCGAGGTATGGAAGAAATTATAGAAGATGTTTATACAAAGAGCTTGAGTCAAATGGATCTTCCAAAGGAAGAAGTTATTAATTATGTAAAGGACATCTATTCGCCATTTAAACCTGAAGAAATCTCAGCCAAAATATCTGAATTATTGACGCCAAAAGATATGAAAGCCCCTGTAGAAATTGTATTCCAATCGATTGAAAACTTACACAAAGCGTGTCCGAATAATTTGGGTGATTGGTATTTTACTGGAAACTACCCAACGCCTGGAGGAAACAAGGTCGTAAACAAAGCTTTTATCAACTGGAAAGAAGACCGAAACGAAAGGGCTTATTAGTCAGAACGTTCTTTTTCAATTCTGATTAAGGATCTTTGAAATAAAAGAGTGATGCACAATTTTATCTGCAGCGCCTGCTTGACTTTGCATAAAAGCCTCAATTTTTTGCTTGAGTTCCTCTTGGTTGTCTACAGTTTTAATTTTTTGGGATAGTTGTTCTGCATTTTCAACTACAAATCCAATACCTTCATCAATGAAGCTTTGCGCTTCAGGAAACTTCTGATGCCGAGGTCCAAAAAACACAGGTAGTCCATAGACCGCAGGTTCCAAAATATTGTGAAGATTGCCCGAAAAGCCACCGCCAATCAGTGCGTAATCGGCATATTGGTAGGCAGAGGTGAGCTGTCCAATGGTGTCCAAAATCAAAACGCGATTGCCCTTATACTCTTCATACTTTGTATAGCGAACTGAAGGACAATCTAACCGGCTTTGTATGCGTTCAATATTACTCGAATTGATGTTGTGAGGAGCAATAATCACTTTCGTATCTGCATTCGATTCTAAGTATTTTTTAAGGATTTTTTCTTCCGATTCCCAGGAGCTTCCCGCGATTAAAACCGGCCCTTGTTCCGTGAAATTTGACAAAATGGTATTCGTTGCCGCCGATGCTTTTTTATGCTGTATTACCT
>JAKMFD010000126.1 GCA_022425625.1 Crocinitomicaceae bacterium
TTCTAAAACTTGTCAATTCAAATCCTGAACGTTTTTCACCAAATGTTGCCTTGCGACCTTTATATCAAGAAGTAATACTACCCAACCTGTGTTATATTGGTGGAATGGCTGAATTAAAATACTGGACACAACTAAAGAACATATTTACTTCATGTGCGATACCATATCCTATGCTTAAAATGAGAGCAAACGTACTTTGGATAGATAAGGTCTCTTCAAAACTCATGAGACAGCTAAACCTTACACCAAATGAGCTTTTTGAATCTAATGTGACTCTTGAAAAAAAAGCCGTTAAAAAAGAGGACCCAAATCCAATCAATAAAAACGCCTTAGACAAGCATCTGCATGCAATACAACAGGTTTATACGGATGCTATAAGGAAGGATGAGGGTATGCGGCCAAGGGTTGAAGCTGAGCTCAAAAAAATCGACCATCTATATAAAGGATTGGAATCGAAAATCGAAAAATCGAAAAAAAATAGTTTTGAGGGACAGCTTAAAAAAATTGGAAAACTTAAAGAAAGATTGTTTCCAGGGCAAAAGCTTCAGGAAAGAAGCGTAAATTTACTTCACTTTTGTAACCAAGCGGAGCCTAAAGAAAGAATTGAAGACCTCTACAATGCAATAGATCCCTTGAGTACAGACTTTACAATTTTAATTGAAAATGAAACAGAATAATATCAGACAAACGCTAGAAGAGCATCCTGTAATCCCTGTCGTTTCCTTCGACAAAGTAGCTGATGTTGAACCTACAATTAATCTATTGATTGAAAAAGGAATTCATTGTATAGAGATAACATTAAGAAATGATTGCGCATTTGAATGTATTGAAAAAGCAATTGCTCTCAAAAAAGAGGCCTTTTCAGTAGGAATAGGCACAGTAGTTTCAAAAGAACAAATCGAAAAAGCAACAAAGCTTGGCGTTCACTTTATGGTTAGCCCTGGAATTAATCAAGGACTAGCTGATGCTTTCGACAGCTCTGGAATCCCATTTATCCCGGGAGTTTCTACACCAAGTGAAATAATTTTAGGCATGCAGCTAGGTTGGGATACTTTTAAATTTTTTCCAGCCAATTTATTTGGGGGAAGCAAAGCATTAAAAACATACGGCAATGTATTTCCAAGTATAAAGTTTTGTCCTACTGGTGGTATTAGTGAGGAAACCCATTCATCTTATCTTGCTCTTAAAAATGTGATCTCCGTCGGTGGATCTTGGCTAGTTTAAGACCTAGCTCCCATAAAGTAATTGAATAATTAACTTATCCAATTCGGTAAATTTTATGGTTTCTGAATACCCTTGGTAAAAAATACTCTCAGGGTAATCATAGGAGTCATTAATGAGTCCTAAAGACTGCGTTAGCTCTTCCCTTATAATATGCTTTTGCCGATGTTTTGTTGCCTCAGCTGTATTAATGTAAATCGTTGATTTTAAAATCTCTTGTTCAAATGTTTTAATATGAAAATGTCCGAAATAATCATTTGGTAGCTTCTTCTCCGAATATATACTAGAATTGAAACCTTTCAATGAGCCAAAATAAACAATTGAATTTGCATGCTCCGGCTTTTGAACCAAATTAATTTTAATCGGTTTGATCAACCGATTTAGCTCGATAATAACCTTAATGGTTTCTTTTTTATTCGATTTACTAATGTTCCCCGCTAAATAAATATTAATATCCTGATCCCACCTTAGAATTGGACCTTTATGAAAAGGCCTTTTTTCAGAATAGCGCGTAATCTTATTAAAATAATAGACTGTCTCAACACTCTCGTGAGAAAGATCAGGTAAAAATCGTTCTACCGATTCTACATTATTGTGATTTTCATTCAATTTGAAATAGGAAACTATTTTACTCTTGACGCGACCTTTTAAATATTCACGTTGAGCATCAGGCAAACCGAAATACGAGGCGATCGCTGCAGCCAAAGCAAATGACCATTTAGTAATCTTAGAAGTGAATAAAACTGATTTCATTAACTGTTAATTATCAAGATTCACGCCAAAACATTTTTATAAATTTCAAGAAACAGTTTTACGAATAAGAATAATTGTTAACATATCATTAATGGGATAGTAATTTTAAGTTTAACTTGTTATCTTTCCTTTATATGGTGGAGCCTAAATTCTATAGTGCCTTTGAAAATGTTAGTGAAAAGAAGTACCGAAAAGAAAAATTCAGGTATCAAATTGAGCTTCTCAAAATGCAAGAATGGGCATTAGCAAACGACAAGCGTATTGCCATTGTATTTGAAGGACGAGATGCCGCTGGAAAAGGATCTGCTATCAAGCGAATGGCAGAAAATTTAATGACGAAACACCACAGAGTTGTTGAAATTGGATCTCCTACACCAAAACAAAATCGAACCTGGTTTCATACCTTCGAATGCACAATGCCGAAAAATGGAGAAATTGTGTTCTACGATCGTTCATGGTATTCTCGAGCAATGATTCAACCAACCATGAATTATTGCAGTAATTCACAGTATAAATATTTTATGAATCATGTAAACCAATGGGAGTCTGGGCTTATAAAAGAAGGTGTGACATTAATTAAACTTTATTTATCTATTGATAAATCAACGCAAAAAAAGCGCTTTGAAATGCGCAAAAACCATTCCCTAAAATATTGGAAGCTCAGCAAGAATGATCTTGAATCATTAAAAATGTGGGATCTTTACACCTACTATAAAAATGAAATGTTCCGCAAAACCTCTACTAAAATTGCCCCCTGGGTGGTTATAAATGCAAAGAATAAAATGACCGCAAGGCTAAACGCTTTTAGGTACATAATAGATTCAATTGACTACGATGGTAAATCAACACTCAAAACAAAGCCCTGGAATATTGATATGAATGAAAATCGTATAAAACTATTTAATGTATCATTTGAAAACCTGACTAGAGAACAATATGATCTTCTTAATCATATCAAACAAATGTTCTAACTTGAAATCTAAAAGGAAACCCTAAAAAAGCGCTCTAATATTACTACTAAATAGTTTAATCGCTATTGCCAATAGAATAATACCAAATACTTTCTTAAGAATCGCAATTCCTGTTTCACCAATAATCCGCTCGAAAGTAGACGTTAGCTTCAAAACAATCCAAACGACCAAAATATTTAAAAAAATCGCAATTAGAATATTTACTAGTTCAAATTCTGCCCGCAAAGAAATCAAAGAGGTCATAGTTCCAGCACCGGCGATCATTGGAAATGCCAAAGGAACAACAGATGCAACTTTCTTTGAACCCTCCCCACTATCTTTAAAAATTTCTATTCCTAATATCATTTCTAACGCCATGAAAAACAAAACAAAAGAACCCGCAACAGCAAATTCATTTATCCCAACCCCAATCAAACCTAGAATACTTTCACCAACAAATAAAAATCCAACCAAAATAAACAACGAAACCGAGGCTGTCCTTAATGGATATATACGCCCCGTCTTCTCCTTAAGCGCAATGATTAATGGTATATTTCCAAGAATATCAATTACAGCAAAAAGAACCATGGAAGCAACACCAATTTCTTTAAGATTTAAGCCATTATTACCGAGCATTAAAATAAATTTTGATACCATAAGCCTTAGATTATTTAAATATTTATTACAAAGATGAATAATACCTCTGAATCGCACAATTAATAGACAAAAAACGAGACTTATTCACCAAATTAATAGCACCATTCATTTAGGGGAAATACATTGCGTAATAAAACCTACATTCAATGAACAAATGAATCCTTAAACATCCATTATATAGAAATAAAAAAAAAATTCATAACTTTCTATCGCTAAACTATGAAACTCACTTTCTCAAGTATCAGATTAGCAGCGATTTATATTATTATAAGCATTGCTGCTCCTACCGCGTATACACAAGTATCCGTTGCACGGGAATGGAATGAGATTTTATTAGAAGCCATTAGAAATGACTTTGCAAGACCAACTGTTCACGCAAGGAATTTATACCACCACTCAATCATTACATATGATGCCTGGGCCACATATCAACCGAGTCAAGAAACCTATTTAATCGGCGATACACTCGATACCTATATCAGTGTTTTTGAAGGTGTGAATACACCTCTTGAAATAAACGAAGCTATACACGAAACGATAGCTTACGCTTCATTTTATTTTATTAAAAACAAATACAATAATTCACCCGATTATAATTCAACCTACATTTTAATGTATAATGCTATGAATGCCCATGGCTATAGTGTCAATAACACAAATTTAGATTATGAAAATGGGGGGCCAGCTGAACTTGGGAATTTCATCGCACAAGAAATTATTAATTATGGTTTCACCGATGGCTCAAATGAAATAAATGAATTTGAAAATTCCTATTATACTTCAATAAACCCTCCACTAATAATGAGTGAGCCAGGGAATCCGGATATCATTGATCCAAATAGATGGCAAACACTTACGCTTGACTCTACAATTGACCAATCCGGGAATTTAGTGGACAATACCTTGCCTTTTTTGTCACCAGAATGGGGAAATGTAACACCATTTGCGCTCAAACCTTCTATGAGCAATTTGAATTTCAGAGATGGAGATTGGTATAATGTTTACTTTGATTCTGTTCAACCTTCGTATTTGAATATTAACGATACAGGATCATGGACTTCTTTTTACAAGTGGAACCACTCTTTAGTGAGCATTTGGCAATCACACCTCGACCCTGCAGACGGCGTTAACTGGGATATTTCTCCAGCATCAATAGGCAATAACTTATGGTACCCTATAGATTCAACGACCTACGAACAATTCTATAATCTCACGGAAGGAGGCGATCCTTCTCAAGGATATAGTTTAAACCCTGTAACTGGTATTCCGTATGAACCTCAAATTGTCCCTAGAGCTGATTACGCCAGGGTTCTCGCTGAATTTTGGGCAGATGGTATAGATTCTGAAACACCTCCCGGACATTGGTTTGAGATATTACATTATGTAATGGACCAACCCTCTTTTGTTCGAGAATGGCAAGGAGAAGGACCAGTACTTTCAACACTTGAATATGACATAAAAGCCCACCTGACACTCGGAGGGACAATGCATGATGCAGCTATAGCCGCATGGAGCCTAAAAGGCTATTATGATTATATCAGACCAGTATCTGCTATACGCTACATGGCAGAAGTTGGCCAAAGCTCTAACCCCCTGCTTCCTAACTACAATACTAATGGTATTCCGTTACTAGAAAATTACATTGAGCTTGTTGATTCATTAGACCCCTTAGTTGGACCAAACTATGAGCACCTAAATAAAATTAAACTGTTCACATGGAAGGGACATGAATATATAGAAAACCCTGAAAATGATATTGCAGGGACAGGATGGATTCTTGGTGAAAACTGGTGGCCATATCAACGGCCGACATTTGTAACGCCTCCTTTTTCAGGCTTTGTGTCTGGGCATTCTACTTTTTCTAGAGCTGCGGCAGGAGTTTTAGAATATATTACCGGTTCTCCATATTTTCCAGGAGGTCTTGGTGAATTTGTAGCGGAAGCCAATGAGTTTTTACTCTTTGAAGAGGGCCCTAGTACAACTATAAAACTTCAGTGGGCATCGTATAAAGATGCTGCGGACCAATG
>JAKMFD010000162.1 GCA_022425625.1 Crocinitomicaceae bacterium
TATCAAAAGAACCTCTTTTTGTTATGCGTTGTGAAGCTGCCGTTTTAAACCCGCATGAATTCAAGAATTGATTACAAATAAATTTATCGAAAGATAATGAGGATGCCTGTGCATTACTGTTGAGATAAGGAATATTCAATAGATCGAGGTATGCTTGAATTTTCCCATTCTCCCCAGGATCTCCATGTATACAAATAATCGCAAAATCTATTTGAATGGATTTATTCTCAATTTTTAAACGCCCATTATTTTTATCAAAAACAATTTTTTCGGAATTCTTAGTATGAAACCAATCATCAGAAGTTACTTCAATTTTGAATACGGAGTAGCCCTCAGGAAAAGCGTCGTAGATCGTCTGCGCACTCTTTAAAGATATATCGTATTCAGATGAAAACCCTCCACAGAATAAACCGACATTTTTCATAGTTCAGATTTTTTTATAAAGTTAATACTCAGCACCTATGGTTCTTGATTTAGCGTAAAAAAGTTTTCAGCATACCTTATGTGAATTGATTTCAAATCCTTTGTTATTTTTGTCCTCTTATGCGCTTACTGTATCTTTTATTTTATGTGGTCTTGAATTACACCTTACGCCTTTACTTCAGAAAAGTTAAAGTAAAGAATAAGCCTGACTTCTATTCAAGTACCATCTATGTATCTAATCACCCTGCGGCATTTATGGATCCTTTAATTCTTGCAGGATTTAATCGGGCGATAGTTTTTTTTATGACTCGATCTGATGTTTTTACAACATTTACCAAACCTATATTTTGGACGGCACATATGATTCCAATTTATCGGAAACAAGATGGTGTCGATACAAAAGCGAAAAATTTAGAAATATTTAAAAAGGGTTCAGATATTTTACTTGGCAAAAGAAGCTTGCTTATTTTTAGTGAAGGGGTTACGGATGATGTTTTTGTGAGGCGATTAAAGCCTCTAAAAAAAGGTGCAGTTCGTATTGGCTTCACTGCCCTTGAGTCTTGTGATTGGAAACAAGATATATACCTGGCCACTGTAGGCTGTAACTACAGTAACCCCGAGAAGTTTCAAAGTGATTTGTATTTGAGGAATTCAGAAAAGATTAAACTCAATGATTTTCGCCAAGAATTCGAATCTAATCCGAACAAGATTATTCAAGAGCTTACGGTTCGTTTGGAAGATATGCTTATCGCTGATATGATTCACGTTAATGATCTTGATGCTTGCGAATTTACTGAGCAAATGATGATGCTCCAGCGTCGCGGAATGCCTGAATTTAAGGAATGCAAAAAAGCTATTGATGAGCGATGGAGCGATGCTAAATCTTTAATTGATGACTTCAATGAATCTCCCAAAAAGTATCTTGTTTTGAAGGAAGAGATAGAGCAATATTTCGATAATTTGAAACACAAAGGAATTTCGGACAGTGATTTTTATGATGCATTTAATAACCCGGTGTCTAAACTGGACTTTTTGAAGCAATTTTTATTATTGCCAATTTCTATTTTTGGAGCGGTTCATTGTGGTTTGTTTTATTATGCCATAAAACGTTTCGTAGAAGCCAACTTCGCAAGGCCTGTTTTTTGGGGTTCTACCAAACTCATAATGATGATTTTAATCTTGGGGCTTCTGAACTTATCTCTTTTCATTTTGTTACCAAGCTTCGTAGGTAATTGGGGAACATTAATATATTTCCTATTTATACCTTTTGCCGGATATGTGGCATACAATTTTAAAAGTTTTATTCAACGAATAATAACAGGTCACAAGATTAAAAAGATGAATGTTTCTGAGTTAATGAAAGAGCGTGTATCTTTGAGTAATAAATTAAAAGAAATTACACCTGAATAGGTGGGGAATAGCATGTAAATATGGCGCACATCCAAAAAATTCAAACTAAAATTGGTAAACCTAAATGGCTTCGCGTAAAGTTGCCGACAGGAGAAAGTTATCGCGAAGTTCGAAGGCTCGTTGATAAACATAAATTACACACCATTTGTGAAAGTGGAAGCTGTCCTAATATGGGCGAATGTTGGGGAGAAGGAACTGCAACTTTTATGATTTTGGGTAACGTTTGTACACGTTCTTGTGGTTTTTGTGCAGTAAAAACTGGCAGGCCGAGTGCTGTTGATTTAATGGAGCCAAAGCGTGTTGCGGACAGCGTAAAGCTAATGAAAGTTAAACATGCTGTTTTGACATCGGTTGATCGAGATGATTTACCAGATGGAGGTGCGGACATTTGGGTAGAAACCGTTTCGCAGATAAGAATTGAATCACCCGGAACGACTTTGGAAACGTTAATCCCTGATTTTGCCGGAAAATGGGACAATCTTCAGAAGATCATTAATGTTGCGCCTGAGATTGTTTCACACAATCTTGAAACGGTACGAAGGTTGACAAAAGAAGTTCGTATTCAAGCCAAATATGATCGCAGTTTGGAATTGTTATTTCGTTTGAAAAAAGGAGGGATGAAAACAAAATCTGGCGTTATGCTTGGTTTAGGGGAGTCTGAAGAAGAGATTGTTGAGACAATGGAGGACTTGCGAAATGTAAATGTGGATGTATTAACTTTAGGCCAGTATTTACAACCAACACCAAAGCATTTATTTGTACAAGACTTTATTACCCCAGAAAAGTTCCAATTTTATAAGGATTTAGGTCTAAAAATGGGTTTTAAATATGTGGAAAGTGGTCCACTAGTACGGTCATCATACAGAGCTGAAAAACACTTGTTTTAGCTGTTTTATGCTGTTGTTGTTTGTATCTCTTTTTTTTTGACGAATCGTCAAAACATTCTTCTTCTTTTTGTTGTTTATTTTTCGGAAATAATTCCGTAACTTAGCCACTATATACCTAACTTATTCAAAGCACTATGAAAATTAGATTTTTAATTGGTTCATTATTAGGAGTTTCACTCGTTGCGACTGCCATTTTACTCACAACCACTCAAAAAAATACTTCAACTTATCAACCAAAAGAACTTGCATCAATCGAAGCCAAAACCGGTGGTGACGATGCGGTTGCTTGGTACAAATCTCAATTTGTAAACCTAGAAACAGGTGTTCCATACACCAATGAAGAAATATCGAAAATGCGTGAAGACTTAAGACGACTTCCTTCAACGAAGTCTATTGTCTTTGCTGATTACGGTCCAGACAACATAGGAGGCCGAACGAGAGCGATTCAGGTCGACCGTGAATGGAATGATCTCATTTGGGCTGGTGGTGTCTCGGGTGGTTTATTTGTTTCTTACAACGGAGCTAATACATGGACAAAAGTCACATCTTACATAGATGCTGGAGCAAGTCCAAATATTTCGAGTATGACTCAAACTAAAGATAATGTATTATATGTTGCGACTGGATCGAATCAAGAAGGTGGATCAGGTAATGGGGTTTGGTATTCGACTGATAAAGGCGAAACTTGGGATGTTATTCCAGGTACTTCAAATTGTACGGAAGTTGAAAGTTCGGATGAAGATAATTATGTTTGGCTTGCAACTGCCCAAGGCGTTCGAAAATGGCAATTAGGAGAAACATCTTTGACCACTGTTTCAGCTGGTTCGGG
>JAKMFD010000065.1 GCA_022425625.1 Crocinitomicaceae bacterium
ATAGCAATGAACCAGCCAATCCCGGAACCCAAGGAAAATGCCGTAGCATCTAAAATAGTTGAATACTGACGTTCTTGCATAAATAATGCGCCTCCTAAAATAGAACAGTTAACCGCAATTAATGGTAAAAATATACCTAATGCTCCGTATAGAGCAGGAGCAAATTTTTCTACTAACATCTCTACCAATTGAACGATTGACGCCACTACCGCAATGTACATTATGAATGATAGAAAACTTAAATCTAATTCGGCATATTCAGCTCCTAACCATTCCAACGCTCCTGCTTTTAAAACATAATTCTCTAGGAGAAAGTTCACAGGAACCGTTACTGTTAAAACGAAAATAACCGCAGCTCCTAAACCCACAGCTGTCTTTACTGTTTTCGATACAGCAAGATATGAACACATCCCCAAGAAATATGCGAAAATCATATTCTCGGAAAAAATTGCTTTTACAAATATATCAAGAGTACTTTCCATAATTCTTAATTTTAATGCTCCTCAATTAGAGCTTTGTTTCTAGATCTTTGAACCCAAATAATAATACCGACAATAATAAGAGCCATCGGAGGTAAAATCATAAGGTTATTGTTTTGGTAACCAATTGCATAAAGGCCTGATTCTTCGCCAGGAAGGGCATTTCCAAAAATGGGAATTCCCATTAATGTTCCTGACCCAAAAAGCTCTCTAAAAACTGCGACCAAAATTAAAATAGCACCGTAGCCGAGACCATTACCAAAACCATCAAGTATAGAAGGCCATGGTTTGTTCGCCATTGCAAATGCTTCAAGTCGACCCATTATAATACAGTTTGTAATAATTAAACCAACGAATACAGATAGCTTGGCAGACAAGTCCGGTAGAAATGCTGCCAAAACTTGGTCAACAATAATTACTAAAGATGCGACAACAAGTAATTGAACAATAATTCTGATCCGAGAAGGAATAAGATTTCGCAATAATGAAACAATCCAATTACCCATTATAATCACAAACAACACGGATAAAGACATTACAATAGCTTGATTAACCTGCACGGTAATTGCTAAGGCAGAGCAGATACCCAAAACCTGTATCGTAACAGGGTTGTTGTCTGTTAATGGGTCTGTAATAAGCTTTTTATTTTTTTTCGAAAATAATGGCTCAGAAGATTTTTTATCAGCACTCATATTATTTTGAATTTATGTTCTTAAAGTAGTTAGAGTATATTTCTAGACTTCGATTCACCATTTCTTCTACACCTTTAGAAGTAATTGTTCCTCCTGTAATTCCATCAACCTTACTAGGGTCCGTTGAGCCTGAATTGTCTTTGACAACCTCGTATTTTTGAAAATCACCAGCATCATTGCTAATCTGGGATGTTTTCCAACGGTCCATAAAAAATGGTTTATTGATTTCTGCACCTAGGCCAGGAGTTTCCGTTTTATGATCGAATGAAACACCTTGTATCGTTCTCATATCTTCTTCTAGACAGATATATCCCCAAATTGGTCCCCAAAGACCTTTACCGACAACTGGAATTATATATCTAGTTTCGTTTGATTTTTTATCCTTTGCTATGAAAAGGGGAAACTTTTTATCTTTTTCTTCAAGGTTTTTATCTCGATATTCTTTTTTGATATCAACTTCAAAAGCTTCTTTCCCTCTAGCAACTTCTTCACCTGCGTTATTGAGTATCACGGCCTGTGATAGGTCAACATATTTGGAGAATTCTGTTTCTGCGTTAGATCGGTCGATTCCTTCTTTTTCTACATCCATCATTGCAGACAGTATATCGATTTGCTTTTTAACACGAACATTCTTTTCTTTAAGTGGCTTTAGGCCTTCAGCTAGTGATGCGAGAATAACACCAAGGACAACAACCAAGACAATCGCAAATCCAAAAGTGAATCCGTTTGATTCTTTATTAAGTGCCATAATTATGCTGTTTTAAGTCTTTTAAGTCTTCTATTAATATTCGCCTGAATGATGTAATGATCAATGATAGGCGCCATGATATTCATAAACAGTATAGCAAGGAAAACACCTTCTGGGTAAGCTGGATTCAATACGCGAATCATTATTGCCAGGAAGCCGCCTAAGAAGCCATAGATTATTTTACCAAATGCAGTTTGTGATGCCGTTACTGGATCTGTCGCCATGAAAACAGCACCAAAGGCAAATCCTCCAATCACCAAATGATGATGCGCTGCAAGATCAAGATACGCATTACCCCCAATCATGTTTAAAAGAAGCCCCATAATAAAACCTCCTGCGAAAAAGGATAATATAATTCTAAGCGAACCGACTCCTGTCAAAACCAAGAGTAAGCCACCAATCAAACATGCCAATGTTGAAGTTTCACCAATCGAACCTGGTATCATACCAATAAACGATTCCCATACGCCGTATTCTGATGAGAAGTTTTGTAAGGCCATACTTGATTGAACAGTTTCTCCGGCAACTGTGGCCTTGTCCGACATGAATGAGGCAAGATCACCGAGAGCTGTCGCTCCAGAAAAACCATCTAAATCAGCTGTATTTGTGGACATTTTTTCACTTAATCCAGACATCCAAACTTTATCACCAGACATTGAAGTTGGGTAAGCAAAGAAAAGGAAAGCTCGGGCTGTTAAGGCTATATTAACCACATTCATCCCTGTTCCACCAAAAATTTCTTTTCCAATAATTACAGCAAATGCTGTAGCAATAGCTACCATCCACAATGGAACATCTGCAGGCATAGTTAATGGGATTAACATACCGGACACCAAAAAGCCCTCATGAAGAGCGTGTCCTCGAAGCATACCAAAAATAAATTCAATCGTAAGTCCAACCCCATAGGATACGACAACAACAGGTAGTACAATTGTTAAACCTGTTAAGAATTTTGCGCCCATTTCTGCAAAATAAGGGATATCTCTATTTCCTTCGGCTACGGCATATTCCCAGTGCCCCGTATTGTAAATACCAAAGAGCAAACAAGGTATTAGAGCAATAACTACCGTGAACATGGTTCTTTTAAGATCCACGCCATCTCTAATATGTGTTCCTTTTGTCGTGACTAACTTCGGAGTAAATGCAAAAGTTGCAAGGGTCTCAAATAATGGATTCCACTTTTCGTATTTCCCACCTTTTATAAAGTGGGGCTCCATTTTGTGTAAATATTTTTCTAAAAATTTCACAGATTCTTTTTTTTAATTACATACATTCACTAGCGATTAGGTCTAGTCCTTGTCTTATTTTTTCTTGAATATTAATTTTTGTTGTACATACGTATTCGCACAAAGCAAAGTCTTCAGGAGCTACCTCATAAATACCAAGGTTTTCCATTCCATCAATGTCTTGAGTAATGGCTGCTTTAGTTAGCTGAACAGGTAAGATATCAAAAGGAAATACCCTCTCAAGCTCTCCAGATACTACAAAAGCTCTTTCTTCACCGTTTGTATTCGTATCTAAGGTGAATTTTTTACTTTTTGGAAGTAAAAATGTAGGAAACAACCTTGAATTGGAAAACTTGTCAAAACCATGCCCTAACCATCCAGTAGTTAAGAAAAATTTGTATTCATTGCCTTCTGGGATTACCGTAACTTGATTGTGGTAATGACCCAAGAAATCTGTCAAGTGTTTTTGATCACCAGTTAAAACATTTCCTGATATATATCTAACATTAGAGCCTTCTACGGCTTTGTCAAGAATGGCACTCATTTCCGTTCCCTTGACGACATTAACGTATTGTGGGTTTTTAAGCTCAG
The DNA here is from genome assembly GCA_022425625.1 of Crocinitomicaceae bacterium. Lineage (GTDB taxonomy): Bacteria > Bacteroidota > Bacteroidia > Flavobacteriales_D > Crocinitomicaceae > UBA952. The sequence goes on from JAKMFD010000065.1 coordinate 3,737, forward strand.
AACCAGTTAGGGCAACTTTTCTCGTCGCTTGCACTGTTCCTTCAGAGAGTAATCTTCCGAAAGCGGCTACCTCTTGAATATTCATCGACCAAACGAATTCTCCCTTGTTTACCGGGTCAATGTGGTGCATTTGCGTACCAACATTTCCGGCTGGATGCAAACCATCAAATGAATGATGTTTGACACCTTTAATTTTTGTGAAAATTGAATTTGGTTTACTACTGAGATGAACTTTGTCTCCCGTCAGTTTTGAAAGTGCGTCAAAACCTTTTTGAAGGTTTTCAAAGTCGTCTCCTAATACGTATTCATAGTCAGGTGCAAGTGGTGACGAATCAAAGGAGGAAACAAAGAAACCTTTCGCTTGATTGTTAGGATTGGCAATCACATCTAATGGTCTTTGCTTGATCGTGCTCCAAAATCCAGATTCAAGCAACAATAATTTGATGTCCTCAGCTGTGAAATCGGAAGCTTTTGCAACATCGAATTTTTTTGCAGTTTGCTTTCCGTCAGTAGATATAAGAACATTGATGATTCTTCGTTTTTCACCACGAACAATAGATTTTACTGTTCCACTAACGGGACTTACGAATTTTATTGATGCTTCTTTTTTATCAAAAAATAGAACATCTCCTACCTTTACAACATCACCTTCTTTAACAACCATTTTAGGTGTTAATCCGTGAAAATCTAGCGGTGAAATACCTACAGTTGATGAAACTGAAATATCTTTGATTTCTTTTTTTGCTTCTCCTACAAGTCTGATATTCAGACCTTTTCGAATACTTATTGTATTGGACATGAAAATTGCAATTATAATTAGATGTCAAAATTACGAAATTCCTAAGCGTACTATGGACAAGGTGGGAAATAATATACCTTTAAATAATAATTTAGAATAGTTCTAAATAGCAATTTTTGTTATTGCTGAAATGAATTCATCTTTTTAAACGTAAAAGCCATGTTTTATTCAATTGAATACTACATTTTTTAGTCATTTATAGGCAAATACTGCGTATTCTCTATTTAAATTCATTTATTGTTATGGATATTTGATAAGAATAGAATAACTTTATTTCATGACGCACACTCAAACTAAAGGCATTGAAATCTCAGTATCGAGTTGGTTCAGAAATGATTTGTTCACAGAAGCAGATTCCAATTTCTTTTATAATTATGAAATTACTATCCGAAATCGTCTGAGCTATCCAGTGCAGCTGCTTTCTCGAGAGTGGCATGTACTTCATTTATTACATGGAATTTCAACAATCAGTGGGGAGGGCGTTGTTGGTGAAACCCCTACGCTCATGCCTGGACAAGAGTTTCGTTACACTAGTGGTTGTGAATTGATTGTTTCTATGGGTATGATGTATGGAAAGTTCTTTTTCAAAGACCTTACTTCGGAGGAGCTATTTTATGCAGATATTCCTGCTTTCAGTTTGATTTATCCGGTGCTCTTAAATTAATACCTTAACTCAATTACTTTTTTGGTTTCAAAAAATGCCGTTTCGAAACTTTTGTTTAGATCATAAATTTTGAATTTCATTTTGAATTTTCTTAATTCATCGTTGAAGTCACCGCCTTTTAAATAAAATAGTCCTTTTAAGGTTTTATTTTCTTTCATAGAGAGGTGTCTCGTTAGTTTCATAAAGCTCGGCATGTTAGTGACAGCTCTACTTACAATATAGTGGTAT
>JAKMFD010000170.1 GCA_022425625.1 Crocinitomicaceae bacterium
GATCCGACTACTGACAATAAAAAACTCATCAATAATCGAACTTATTTAACACCTCAACAAGAAAAGATGATGGCAACTCAGCCGGATATGATTCTACAATTTGCGCACCATCTAAGAGACACATACAAAGACACCATAATCATAGAAAATAATGGTCAGAGGATCAAAATTAGCGAACCAAAAATTACAGCTGAAGTTTATGTCAGTCTATTTAATAAAGGGAGTAGGTTGTTTATAGATTCGGATGTAAATTTGTCAAAAATTCATCGTGGATTCCACGACAAAGATTGGATACTAAAAAATGAAAATTAAAAAGTATTTCTTTTTACTTGTTTTACTAATAAGTCATTCAATAGTTGGGCAGAAAGGACAATTTACAGGAACCTTATTGTCAGAAAATGAGAAAGTAATTGCTTTCGCAAGAATCGAAATCGTTGAGGCTGAGAAAAGTTTTTACAGTGATAACAAAGGCTTCTTCTTAAGCCCCAAGATACCTTATGGTAGCTATACCATAAAAATTGTGTCTGAAGGTTTTTTAACTCTTGAACAAGTATCTAATTTGGTGGCGCCTGAAATAGAAGTATCGTTTGATTTCCAAAGGAATAACACCTATAATTTCGAAGAAATAGCCGTGACGAGAAAAAAATCAAATTCCTTTTTTATTCGCCGTATGAAGGCTATCGAAGGTGATATTTTAACCCAAGGTAAAAAAACAGAGGTCATCTCGTTAGAAACAATTGACGCTAACAAAGCGACGAATTCAAGCAGACAAATCTTTGCAAGAGTTCCAGGATTAAATATTTGGGAAAGTGATGGCAGTGGGTTGCAAATAGGATTGGGTGGCCGTGGACTGAATCCTAGCAGAAATGTCAATTTCAATACGCGGCAAAATGGTTACGACATTAGTGCAGACGCATTGGGATATCCCGAAAGTTATTATACGCCTCCTAGTGAAGCAGTTGAGGAAATTCAAATGATTCGTGGTGCAGCATCACTTCAATTTGGACCTCAATTCGGCGGATTGATTAATTACAAGCTTAAAAAAGGAGTAAGGACTAAAAAGGCTGAATTAATAGCAAGACACACCATTGGATCTTTTGGTTTAAACAATTCATTTGTTTCACTTTCTGGCACAATAGGTTCATGGAATTATATGGCCTACGGGAATTATAAATTCGGAAATGACTGGAGGCCTAACTCCTCATTTGATGCAGCCCAGGGTCATGTTTCTATACGCAAGAAGCTTTCCCAAAAGACCTCCTTGAGCATTGAGTTTACAAAAATGTATTACCTCGCTCAGCAAGCAGGAGGTTTAACAGATAATCTTTTTAATAGCAATCCTGACACTTCGGTAAGGTCCAGGAATTGGTTTCGAGTTCATTGGAATTTAGGTGCGATTAATCTTAGGCATACCTTTTCATCTAATGCAAGTCTAAGCTCTAAAACATTCGGATTAATAGCAAAAAGAGAATCACTAGGATATCTAGATCAAATTAATAGAGTCGATCCTTTGACCGAAAGAAACCTCATCTATGGTGAATTTCAAAACATTGGAAATGAAACACGTTTTATTCAGAAATACAGAGCTTTTGATAATCCGTGGGCCTTCGTTAGTGGAATACGTTTGTATCGAGGTTATAGTGAAAGTAGACAAGGTAATGCAAATAGTGGTTTCGGTCCTAACTTTAACTTTGTTGATCTATATGGAAATGAGACAACCGATTACTTTAATACGGATTACAAATTCCCTAGCTTTAATTTGGCCTTATTTGCTGAGCACATTTTCAATGTGACCCGTAAATTGAGCATAACTCCAGGTGTCAGGTATGAATATATTAGCACCAACGCGGATGGAAATTATAGATTGACAAATACTGACCTTGCAGGTAATATATTATTTGATACCCTACTTAGGGCAGAAAGAAATAGTAACCGGGGGTTTGTAATTGGAGGGTTGGGATTAACCTATAAAATTGATAACAACACTGATTTGTATGCAAATATCTCTCAGAATTATCGGAGTATCCATTTCACTGAAATGCAAATTCAAAATCCAAACTTTAAAATTGACCCTGACCTAGCTGATGAGACTGGCTTTAATTCTGACGTAGGGGCACGTGGACAATACAAGAACAAATTGTTTTTTGACCTCTCTGTATACGGTATGTTTTACAACAATCGTATTGGAACTACCATAGAAACAGATACTGTTTTATTTTCCACTTATCAGTATAGGACAAATGTTTCAGCTGCGAGAACATTTGGAATAGAGTCTATGACTGAGATCGATTGGTGGAAAGTTTTCATGAGTGATTCAGCAGACATTAGACTCAGCACATTTGTTAACTTCTCCTATAACAATGCCAAATATATTCGTTCAGAAGAGCCTGCTTTTGATGGAAAGCAAGTTGAATTAGTCCCTCCTATCGTCTTGAAAACCGGTCTTACCTTCGGTACCGATCTGTTTTCGATATCTTATCAATATAGCTATACCCGCGCTCATTTTTCAGATGCTACAAATTCGACTTCTCAGGCAAATGCAGTTAATGGCATTATACCAACTTATGCGGTTATGGATTTATCGGGAAAAGTTATTCTTGGTAGGTTTCAAATTGAAGCTGGCGTAAACAACCTAGCGAATACCTCCTACTTCACGAGGCGAGCCGTTGCTTATCCTGGACCGGGAATTATCCCTGGAACAAAACGTAATTTCTACTTAGCACTTCAAGTCAAAATATAGCGTATTTATTTTCGGATAATCTCAATAGCTTCAACCTGTCCATTATAAACAATTTCTATGTAATAGCGTCCCGGAGAAAATGCATTCAGATTCAACGTTTTTGAATCTAAACCAATCCGTTTTAACATATTACCATGTACATCAAGAATGGAAATTTGTGCACTTGACTTTAAAGTTTCAAGACCTTCTATGTACAGTATTCCAGAACTCGGGTTCGGATATACTAAAATCTGATTTGAAAGTTCATTCAAACTTCCTACAGTAAGTATTGTAATGCAATCTGAGGTGTCAATGCAATTGTTCTCTGATACTTGAACAGCATATGTCCCATTTTCAGTACTGATAAAACTCTGGTTCACCTCACCTACAACCTGTGCATAATTTTGATCACAGTTTAACCACTGGTAACTGGCTCCTTCTGCCAGACTCATCATTTCTAAATCTTCAACTGTTGTTAAAGTATTTACTGTATCAATGACCAAATTCAAATGAATGATACTGTCACAACCATAAATATTTTCTAAAGTTACCGTAGGCAGATTCGTACTTGATTGATAAGTAACTCCATCAATCCATGTAAATGAATTACAAGCTGTATGAGTATCGGTGATTTCATTATTTGGGTTAACTATTACATTTTCAACAATTAAGCTATCCCAATTTAATTGGCTAGAAGGAATTGTGCTAATATGTGCAGTATCACCTTGAAGATTATTAAAGGTGGTACCATCAAAAAATGAAAAAGAGGCGCCTTCACAAACCGTATGGTCCGTAACGCTTAATTCAGATTTCGTATCCAAAAAACCTAACAGCGACATGCTTTCCATAGCACCATCGTATGGATATTCTGAAAAGTGATAGGGGTTGGAGGTAATCACAGAAATGCCATTGTCTGAGGCGATTTTAAAAAGAGGATGACTATCGCTGTAAGGGCTCGTTTTGAGGAGTAAACCATATGGAGCAGTTGTAACCATTTCCTGAATTCCTTGCCCACTAGTGCTAAAAGCATACCTTAAGGAGGGCACATCATTCATGTCCGCAACAAACGAGCTATCTAAACCATGACCAACAAGATCATACTCTAGTATCGTACTCTTAACAGCATCAACACTCGCTCCTAGGACATAAAAATATCTAAAGCTCATCGCCTTACCAAAACCAAGTTGATCTCCAATTGGCTGACGAATCATTTCAAATACATGGTAATCCCTCAGATTATTGACATTGGATAAATTACCCGCGTCTCCATATCTAAACTTATTGCCGTAAGTATTTGTAGTTGTTGGATGGGCCATACCCAGTGTGGGTGAATCTCCGTCAATGTGATTTGACCATGCGACCCAGCCTCCTGTGTTTGCCGTTTGAATAACCGGAGTTTGACCGTACAATCCTGTCGTTAAATTATAGTCATGACCTGGTGTGGAAATAAAAAAATGATCTAATGACGAATTGCGGACACCTCCCCATGGAACATTTAAAAAATTCATATTATCCTGACCAAAATTATAAATCATATTATCAACCTGAATAATCCCCTTTCCTTTATTGGTATATTTTGTGTAGTACAACAATCCAGCATCATGATTGATGTTCTGTAAATCCTCGGTATGTGCCTGCTGTCCCCAATTCACGACGCTGTATGATTGTTCTTCAGTATTATAATATTCAGCAAGAATAGGCGAATAAAATGGCGCTGTTTGTTCAGGTGTTTTCAAATAGACACCGGCCTGATGAATAAAGTACGAAGAATCAGGAGGGTTATGAATACTCCCATCAACACTAACCAGTTGCCAAACTTCATCTACCCATGGCGCGTAGGAATGTCCACCTCCATAGCTCGGCTGAACCCAATTCGGATTGACCCATTGCGGGGGAACAGATTCTCCAAAAGAACCTCGAAAAGAATACAATTGTCCTCCTTTTCCAATTCGTATATCGTATGAAGTGTTTGGATTAGTTGTGCTTTGATAGCTCATCTGATTGTGAAAGACGACACTTTCAGGAAAACTATCTATGGCCCAAGACGAAACAGACTGAGAATAATCATCTGAATAATCAAAACCAGTGGAATCTATAATCGGTAAACCGCTATCAAAATAGAATTTGGTCAACAACGAATCCGCATTTTGTGCAAATATATTTTGAGCAAATAGAAACAGAAGAAGGAACAAATAGAGGTCAGCTTTTTTCATAATTGAGTATGGAGTAAAATAATTTAGCGCAATAAAGATAGGATAATATATGCTTACAAAAATGTGTCACTTATGACCGACCTATGGTATATATAAAATTGTTTTACCAATAAAAAAGAATCAGAGACCTTCTAAATTTTAGCCTGATACGTAAATAAATCAAAATACCTTCCCTTTGCCTCAATGAGTTGGTCATGAGTACCTTGTTCTGCAATTTCACCCCCTTCTATTACAAGTATTTTATGGGCTTTTCTAATCGTACTCAACCTATGCGCAATCACAAAAGTCGTCCTCCCTTCAGTAAGGGTAGCTAAACTTTTTTGAATCAATGCCTCACTTTCTGTATCTAAATTTGAAGTAGCCTCGTCGAGGATTAGGATTGAAGGATTGGCCAAAATAGCTCTGGCTATGGCAATTCTTTGCCTTTGTCCTCCCGATAATTTAACGCCTCGCTCTCCAATTAGGGTATCCAAACCATCATCAAAACGATCGGTAAATTCATCTACATAAGCAGCTTTAACGGCTTCTGTAAGATTTTCATCTGAGGCATTAGGCCTGGCGTACATAATGTTCTCCTTAATTGTACCCTCGAATAGAAACTCATCTTGTAAAACTACGCCCAATTGTCTTCTATAACTTTCTAAGGTTACTTCCCTAAGTGGGTGACCATCTATGGTAATTAGTCCTTGATCTGGATTGATAAAGGTGGCAACTAAGCCAGCAATGGTGGATTTTCCAGATCCTGAAGTACCGACAAGTGCGATGGTTTCTCCAGCATTTGCGCTAAAACTAATACTGTGTAATACATCTTTCTCCTCCTCATAAGCAAAAGAAACCTCATTAAAGGATATGGCTCCCTTTATCTTTTCTAGACGAATATTCCGATTCGGGTCATCTGCTTCGCCTGTTTCGTTCATGAGCTCCTCTGTACGGTCTAAACCAGCTAAAGCTTCAGTAAGCTGACTTCCGATATTACTCATTTGAACTATTGGCGCTATCATGAGTCCCAATAAAAAGGTAAAACTTAGAAACTCTCCCAGCGTCAAAGTTTCCATCATAATTTTGTACCCGCCAATACCCATAATTCCTGTGGTGGCCAGGCCTAACAAAAAGGTGGCAGATGAGGTCATAAACGCTGTAGCAGTTAGACTCTTCTTTACATTGATGAATAGTTCATGAACACCTTTCTCAAAGACTAATGCCTCTTGTTCTGCCGCATTAAAACCCTTGATTACCCGAATACCTCCCAATGTTTCGGTCAGCCTTCCCGTTACTTCTGCATTTATTTTTCCCCTGGCTCTAAAGATGGGTCTAATGACTTTAAACGCTTTTAAAGCAATTACCGCGAAAATTGCCAATGGAATGAGCGTAAATAAGGTCATGGATACGCTAATTTGCAATAAAAGAATTAAAGAGACCACAGCAGTGATGGTCCCTCCCACCAATTGCACCAATCCCGTTCCTATTAAGTTCCTAACCCCTTCTACGTCTGTCATAATCCTAGACACTAAGGCTCCAGATTTGGTATTATCAAAAAATCTGATCGGTAGTCCTAGAATTTTCTTTTGCACCTGTGTCCTTAGCTCAGCAATAAGGAATTGGGCTTGTACTGAAAGAATTTTTGTAAGCAAAAAAGAGGTAATCGCTTGTACTAGAATAGCGACAGCTACTACAATTATCAATATTTTTAAGCGGTCGACCTCCTTGTTTGGAATGATTTCATCCATTAATATTTTTAGAGAGAGGGGTGCGACAAAACTTGCAATCTTGCTCACTACAATCAGTAAAAGGCCGATAAAAACCATTTTTCTTCTGGGCCATATAATTGTGGTAAAGGCTTTTAGTATGGATACTTTGGGTTTGCTTTGGTCTTTTTTCAAGTGAGGTGTTTTATTTAGATGAAGCGATGATACAAATAAAAAATGGACCAGTAAAATTACTGATCCGACTTTCTTCGCATACAGAATTATCGGATCTAAAGCAAGGGTTTATTGAGATGCACAAATATCTAGAAATGGAATAGAGTATAGAGCCCTATCGAGCAAATTCAGTTACAGCAAGACTTCACAATGGAAAAATAAAGAGGTAACTTTAGCCCACCGTTAGGCACAATAAAAAACAACACAAACCGTTCACAAATTCAATTATAAAATAAGCCCATGGAACTAGAGGAATTTATTTGGCTTCTTCCGTACATATTCATATTCTCTACCTCACTAATACTTGGACTATTATTTTTCACAGTAAAATCGAAGAACAAAAGAGCAAATATCTTTCTCAGTTTATTCCTTTGGAGTATCGCCATCCAGTTCTTGAATGATATTCTTAACGAAATGCCTTTCGAAGAAGAATTCGGTTTTTCCTTTCTCATTGTGGAACCATTCCTATTCACTCCCCCCCTGTTATTCATTTATCTACTGACGACAATTAACCGAGAAATTAAACGTTGGCATTATTTTCTTTTTATACCAGGCATTTTTCATAACATTCTGATTCACTTCAATGAAAGTTTCATTAAAGAAAGCCTTTTGACAACATATGAGTTATTCATTTATTTCATGGAAATAATATTATTGATTTATGCGTATAGAATACTACGTGAGCATAACGAAGGAATAACGCATTATTATTCAGAGCTGGAATATAGAACACTTAAATGGTTAAAAAGCATTTTTGCTTTGAACATTACAATTCATTTTTTAAGTATCGCTACATTTTTGTTTGACCTTTCAGCTTTCCAAATCATTGAATACTCAATTGATATCTTTTCTTTAGGTCTTGTGATATTTATGATATTCTGGATTGCACATAATGGTTTTTCACAACCAGAAATTTTTAAACGACATCTTTTCGCAGATATAGGGGGTACAATTCAAAATTCTGACTCTGAAGAAATTCAAAATGCATCAAAAGGAGACCTTAAAAAATTCAACAAAATTAAAGCCCAAATTCAGAAGAGAGAATTATTTGTGAATCCAAAACTCAACTTGAGATTACTATCCGAAGAGCTTGAACTTAAAGAAAAAGAGCTTTCTCGACTTATCAATATCCACGAAAAAATGAACTTTTACCAGTTCATCAATGAATTTCGGATAGAAAAATTCAAAAAACTAATACAATCGCCCGATTCTCAACAATATTCAATCATGGGCTTAGCAAACAGAGCTGGTTTCAACTCAAAATCAACATTTTACACGGCGTTCAAGTCAATCGAAGGAACAACACCTTCACAATACCACAAGGAACTTAATAAGTCCTAATTGAAGCATTCGGACTACTTGAGAAGAAAAAAAACAATTTTATTAAATGATTTAGAGTTTATTTGATCGTATTAATCAATAGCGTCATATGATAAGAATAAACTTTGCTCTGGTCGTTCTCTTTGGAATTTTATCGGCAGGGCTTTTACTTGAATCTTGTAATAAAAATGATAACGTTGAACCGTTTAACGATTCAGGTCGCACAGCCCTCGACTATGCCCAAGAATGCGAAGCTATATTTGGACCGTTTCCACGGTTCAGTTGTGAAGATGCGATTACAGTTCCTGCAACTAAAAACGGTGTCCCAATCACTAATGAGAGTTGGGACCCAAACGATTGTGATTGCCCAATGGCTTTTGGAAAACCATGCGAAACTGATTATCGTGTCGGTCGCTATACTGGCTTAAATTCCGATGGGACTGAAAACTCAGATGTTGTTTGGCTAACGAACTGTAGAGATGGAGGGCTCGGTGTTATCGGTTATAAGTTTTCAACGGGTGAAACTTGTTTTCTTTCTATTGCCGATAATGGTGATCCTAATAATGCTCCTCAACCCAATGAAAACGGCTACAACGATACATGGCAAACTCCCTCAATAGTTTCCGCTGACAACTGCGTAAACTGCCATATGGCGAGCCCATTTATTCACACTCCGGCTGTGGATCAATTAATGAACCCTTTTAATCCTTCTGAGTTGTTAGTTCCGATAACAGGTTACGAACCATATAGTGTGGTTGGGGCTGAATTTAAACAGCCATTTACTACTAACATTCAGAATTCTTGCACTTCTTGTCACCGCCCTCAATGTACCGAATTCTTCCAAAATTATCCTCTAGACGAGTTAGTTATGCCTGCTCCATTTCAAAACGCAACGGACTTCGATCACAGTAATATATCAGATGCGGATAGACAGGCTATTAGAGATTGGTGCAACACATTAGAATTATAAGAAACGGAGAATATGAAAATTACATTTGATAGGACGAAGTTTCTTTTAGCCATTCTGATCTGTTTGCAATTTGGTCGCTCTCATGCTCAAGAAAATAGGAATTCAATTGCTAAAAAGGATTCCTGTCAAACAACTGAGGCATTTCGATCTTTTAAAGTGTCGCAGACTCAGTCAACCAAGCAAGCTGAAAAAGGAACTTTCTATTTGAGTACAAACTTCCGTTTTGGTTCACTTAATAAGAGCTTTGACCAGTTATTTGGAATGGATAATATAACCGCTCAATTTGGAGTTAATTATGGTTTCACAAAATTCTTTCAAATGGGATTGAGTCGTGAGTCTTTGGGTAAAATGATAACACTCAGCTCAAAGTTCAGGATATATCAGAAAGGAGGTAACTTTCCATTGAATTTGTCAATCTATGGAAGCTATAATTTTAGAGGAGTTAAGCATGTTTCGCAAGAAACTCCTTATTTCAGTGCAAACGGCATATTTTTTCAACCTATAATTTCCACCAAATTATTTAATCGTTTATCGATTCAATTATCTCCCTCGTTTATGAAGATGAATGATATAGGGATTTTGGTGTTCGAAAATGAATCCAGTTATGCGTTAAGTGTAAGCAGTGCCTATTGGATCAATAAAAGAGCATCCATTTTTCTTGACTATTCAACTAACTTAAATCGTCATCAAAACTCCCCGTACACGGATGTTTTAAGTTTAGGAGCAGAAATTGAATTTCAGAAAAATTTGTTCAGATTTCTGATTTCTAACTCTAGTTTCAATGATGATATCTCATCTATTCTAACAGGAGAAAAGGACAGGTTATATATCGGCGTAAACTATTTAAGGGAATTTCACCATTGATCTTGGTACTACCTATCAAAATGCTCAAATATTCATTGCCGATTTATCAGGTAAGGTTATTCAATCAAAAATCAATGCTCAATCACAAATTATTAACCTTTCTATAGAAGAGCCTAATGGAATTTATATTGTTTCGGTTCAAGCTGGAGCTAAAAAGACTGTTATAAGATTGGTGAAGCAATAGAAGAATTTGCTAACATTGTATAAAGGACATTAAAACGCCCTTTATACTAAACGTTATGAGGGTCTTTTTTTGTACAATATCGAACTTAATTTTCTTGAAAGTAAATTCTCTAAATCGTATAATTTACATAGGATACAGAGGGTCAAAAAAAAGACTCACCGATAAAAAATACCGATGAGTCGTCTTTAGTAGACAGAAACATCGAATTATCGGATCTAAAACTAGGGTTTATTGAAGTGTTGGAGTATTTGGAATAAAAACAGGTTCAACTTCTGAAATGGTGTGATGAGGTTTTCTGAAAGGCCTTTGTCGAATAAGTTCCCCGTAAAAATTGACTTTTTGTGATACACTGTATAATGAAGTCGTTTCCAATGCTTCATTATTATTTAATGGAGGGAGGATGCTAGTCATTCTTTTGGCCATCATTGATTTTCCCGCCCCAGGCGGGCCTATTAGCATTATGTTATGACCTCCTGCTGCTGAAATCTCAAAGGCTCTTTTGACTTGATACTGCCCTTGAACATCTTTATAGTCAAGATTCAAATTTGATTTTATTTCATTAGATTTAAACGGTGGAGCCTCAGGAGTTTTATTTTGGTTAAAAAAATGAATAACGTCTTTTATATTTGCTGCAGGAATAACCTCAATATTTTCAACAAGACGGGCTTCATGGTAATTTTTTTGAGGAACGATAATTCCTTTAAACCCTTCATTTTTTGCTTGTAATACCCTGGGTAGAACACCTTTGCAAAATTGTAAAGACCCGTCTAAAGATAGTTCTCCAATCAATCCAAAGAACTTGTTAGAATAGTTAACCTACTAGGTCAAGAAACACCATATCAACCTAACACTGTATTAATCTACCAATACTCTGATGGAACGTCAGCAAAGGTATTTACAATAGAAGATTAAATTCCTTCAAAATATTTTAAGAAAAGACCTTCAGCGTTGAGGGTCTTTTTTTGTTTTAAGAAACAGGTTCATCTTCTATAAGCCTTTTAATCGAGCCTTGGTATAATTTTAATATGCTATATTTACATTATTAAACTATTCATATTATGAAAATTTTTGTCCTTCCTCTTTTAATGATGATATCATCATTAACTATAGCGCAATCTTTTAGTATTGATGACATTATTGTTAATATTGAAGGGAATTCCTCGGAAACGAGTATCGCTAATAATACCTTTTTGAATGCCCAAAGTACTGGATCGATTCAATGGAGCATTGTGGATGTTTCTCTTCCTGCGGAATGGGATTTTTCAAATTGTTTCCCCAATTGTTATCAGATTGGTGAAACTTCAGGAACTCTATCTATGTTAGAGGGTGAAAGTTACTATCTAAATTGTCACATTTATCCAAATAATATTCCGGGTGAAGGTTCGGTTACAATGGCAATTTCAGATAATATGGGGCTTGTTCAGGAAGTAACCTGGCAGGTTGTCGCAGGCAGTGTGAGTGTTATTGAAAATGATTTAGATTCAAACAAAAAACAGATAAAATCAATATATACTCAAGACGGTCGTTTAGTCAATGAATTTATAACGAATCAGATACACATTGTTGTATATGAAGATGGATCGATTAAGCAAATTTGCGTAACTCCTTAGCTCATTGATAAGGGCGACTTAGACTCAAATACGATTTTGATTCATCAGTATTCAGATAGAACCTCTCAAAAGGTATTTATGGTAGAATAGAAATTGATTTCAAATTCTTTCGAAAAGATCTTCAGAAATGAGGGTCTTTTTTTGTTTAAACATTCCTGATCACAATAAATGATCCCTATCTTCCTGTTATGACACTTCGAGAAATCAATAAAATTTTAAAAGGAAAGGAAATTACAGTAGAAGAAAGATTCTTCAGATGTATCATCACTCACCTCATCCAAACAGAGGGTATACAATCTCTTTATAACATGAAGAAGTTCTGTAATTATCTCATCTTAATTGGTGAGAAAGATGGTGGTGAGATGTTCATCTTTCTTAAACATAGAAGAGAGGAGTTTTTAAATAATACAGAGGATATCATTCTGAAACATTTATTGGTTATAAAATAAAATGTTCACAAAGTACAAAAGTGAACATTCTCGGTCTAAATACTCCATATCCCCCTTACTGTAAGGGTTTCTGAAATTATAAAAATTATGGAGTTTTAAATAATGTTCAGTTACATGTAATCTTTTGTGTAAATGGGCATTAATAGGGTAAATAGAACGACATGAACAGACTAACAAAAAGTGACTATATCGACTTCGATAAATGTTTAAATACAGGAAGAAGACTCATTAATTCAGATAAACAATCTGTAATTGGATTATACATCATTGTATCCATACATACAGGATTAAGAATTTCAGATGTCTTAAGATTAAAATGGTCTGATTTAATGAATGAAGATCTAGTCATTAAAGAGAAGAAAACAAAGAAACTACGCACCATTAAAATCAATTCTACAATTCATTCTGTACTGAGTAAGTTTAATCTAAATGGTGAAGATGATTTTATTTTTAAATCACAAAAGGGTTCAGTGTTTTCTATTCAACAAATAAACAGGGTGTTGAAAGAAATCTTTAGGACCGAATCTAAACATCTGAATATTTCTTCCCATTCTTTAAGAAAGAGTTTTGGTAGAAGAGTTTATGAAAATAATAATGAGAGTGAGAAGAGTTTGATATATCTATCTGAACTGTTTAATCACACCTCTCTGTCGATTACAAGAAAATATTTGGGAATCAGACAAGAGGAGTTAAATGATATTTATATGAGTTTGTAATAAAAAAAAAGACCGATTGTTAGTCGGTCTTTGAGACAAAGTAAATTTTTTATTAATCACTATATAAC
>JAKMFD010000015.1 GCA_022425625.1 Crocinitomicaceae bacterium
ATTATGAGTTGTTCTCCGTTATTTTGAGGATTCAAACCTAAATTAGCATCAATAATACCCTTAGCAATATCATTCAGTGTGGACTTTTCCCATGGTTGAACAACTAGCGTTCTTGCATCCATCACACTGACATTAGCAACTTGCTGAAGCGGTGTTTGTGCCTCATAATATTCTACCATAACTCCTGAAAGCATTGAAGGTGATGCCTTACCTGCACGGATTTTAGACAATTCGCTATCAAAGTGCTCAATACTTTTTTTGTTCGAAGCTTTTAGCTCCTCATAAATCATAGTTAATTCTTCGATCATGATTAATTTTTTAGTTGTGTACCACAGTTCCAATTGGTTCCCCTGAGAGTACCTTTTCTAGGTTACCTGGAGTATCCATATCAAAAACAATAATTGGAAGATTATTTTCTTTACAAAGTGTGAAGGCAGTAAGATCCATCACATTGAGGCCTTTCTTGTATACATCATCAAAAGTGATATCATTGAATTTAGTTGCCGTTTTATCTTTTTCTGGATCTGCTGAATAAATTCCATCTACACGAGTGCCTTTAAGAATTACATCCGCATTGATTTCGATAGCTCTTAATGAGGCAGCAGAATCGGTTGTGAAAAATGGATTTCCAGTTCCAGCACCAAATATGACTACGCGTCCTTTTTCTAAATGTCTAACGGCTTTTCTTCGAATAAATGGTTCAGCGATAGCTTTCATCTCAATGGCTGATTGAAGTCTCGTATGCACGCCATTTGATTCAAGTGCAGCTTGTAAAGCCATAGCATTGATCATCGTGGCTAACATCCCCATATAATCGCCATGCGTTCTATCCATTCCACCTTCTTCAGCTTGAACACCTCTAAAAATGTTTCCACCGCCGATAACAATGGCAATTTCATGGCCACTATCTCGAATTTCTTTGATTTGCTTTGCGTAGGCATTTATTCTCGCATTGTCGATGCCGAATTGTTTAGTACCCATTAAGGATTCACCACTAAGCTTTAATAATATTCTTTTATACTTCATACTATAATTCAGTTGAACAAATATATATAAATCGAAGAGGGCAGAAAGTAATTATCAAAAAAAAAGCTATCCTCGGATAGCTTTTTATAAATGATTTGTATGTTGATTAACTCAAAGAAAATCTTTTGAAGTCAGAAACAGTAAGTCCTTTTTCTGAGTTGTTTAAAAACTGCTCCACTGTTAATTTGTTATCTCTAACAAACTGTTGGCTAAGAAGTGTGTTTTCTTTGAAGAATTTATTTAACCTTCCCATAGCAATTTTTTCAGCCATTTCGGCAGGTTTACCTTCTTGAATTGCGAGTTCCTTACCTACTTCAATTTCTTTTTCAATAGTTCCAGCATCAATTCCTTCTTTGCTTACAGCCATTGGGTTCATCGCAGCAACTTGCATTGCTACTTGCTTACCAGCATCTTCAGCGACTTCTGAAGAACTATTTAGTGCAACAAGTGTCGCAAGCTGATTTCCAGGGTGATTGTATGCTACAACCCGATCAGATTCTACTAACGTGTACGCTGAAAGATCTAACTTTTCACCAAGAACACCTATTTGTTCAGTAATTTTTTCATTAACTGAAAGCTTTTCATTGTAGGCAAGAGTCTTTAAGTCCTCTAGAGATTTTGGAAGTTTATCTAGTGCTAGATCTACTAAAGATTGTACCAATTGAACATAACCGTCATTCTTTGCAACGAAATCTGTTTCGCAGTTTAAAGTAACAATAACACCAGCTTTCGCATCAGAACTTGATTGTGCAATAATTACACCTTCTCGTGCTTCATTGTCGCCTCTTTTAGCTGCAACTTTTTGACCCTTCTTACGAAGTACATCAACTGCCGCTTCGAAGTCGCCATTGGTTTCAACGAGTGCATTTTTACAATCCATCATTCCGGCTCCTGTTTGTTGTCGAAGTTTATTAACTTCTGAAGCTTTTATCGCCATTTCTATTTATTTTGATTGTTTATTTTTCTTCTTTAACAACTTTTGCCGCAGGTGTTTTTTTAGCTGCAGGCTTTTTTGCTGCCGCCTTTTTAGCTGCAGGCTTTTTTGTTGCTACTTTTTCCTCCTTAGCTTCTTTTTTTGTTGCTTTCGCCTTTGGAGCTGCTTTTTCCGAAGTCTCTTCCTTAGCTGGAGCTTCAATTTTTTCTGCTTTCACCTCTGATTTTACAGTAGCTTTCTCTTCAGTCTCTTCAATTACCTCTGCTGCCTTAACAGAAGCTTTCTCTTCAGTCTTTGGTGCTTTGGCATCAGCAGCCTCAGGATTTGCTTTTAGATTTTTTCGTTCCTCTAATCCTTCTTGAATAGATTTACATATCTCATCGATAATGATTGTAATTGACTTACTTGCATCATCATTTGCTGGAATAGGAAAATCTACAAGTTTTGGATTAGAATTTGTATCCACCAAAGCAAAAGTCGGTATGTTTAACCTTCTCGCCTCGGCGAGCGCAATGTGTTCTTTTAAGATATCTACGATAAAAATAGCAGCAGGTTGTCTCGTCATGTCGGCGATCGAACCAAAAGTTTTTTCTAATTTCTCTCGCTGGCGTGTTTTGAAAAGTTTTTCTCTTTTATTTAAAGTATCCCATGTTCCATCTGACTTCATTTTATCAATTGATGTCATTTTGCGGATGGACTTTCTCGTCGTTTGGAAATTTGTTAGCATTCCACCTGACCAACGTTCAGTAACGAAAGGCATATTTACATTTTTGATGCGCTCAGCAACAATATCTTTAGCCTGTTTTTTTGTCGCAACAAAAAGGATTTTTTTACCTGACTTTGCAATCTGTTTCATTGCTGCGTTGGCTTGTTCTAGATGAACAAGTGTCTTGTTCAAGTCTATGATGTGGATTCCCTTTTTCTCTTCGAAAATGTAAGGGGCCATTGCTGGGTTCCACTTTCTTTTGAGGTGGCCAAAGTGCACACCTGCATCTAATAATTCTTTAAAAGATAATTTTGACATATATAATTGTTTACGTTCCTAAATTTCGTCAGCTAAAATGGGGCATTTGCAATTCCATTGAAGCTTGGATACTAAACCATTCCAATAGGCGATTAACGCTTTGAGAACTGGAATTTCTTTCTTGCTTTCGGTTGACCTGGTTTTTTACGCTCAACCATTCTTGGGTCTCTTGTCATTAACCCTTCTTCTTTCAGTGCAGGTTTGTTTTCTTCCAAAACCTCAACAAGAGCTCTTGAAATACCTAAACGAATAGCTTCAACTTGTCCATTGATTCCACCTCCGCTTACATTAACATTAACGTTGTACTTTCCTACTGTATCAGTAAGTGCAAATGGTTGCACCAACTTCGACTGTAAAACATCCGTTGGAAAAACATCCTTGGCTGCTTTATTATTTACCGTAATAACACCTTTACCCTTTGTAAGGTATACTCTTGCTACTGCAGTTTTTCTTCTTCCTAATGCGTTGATAACTTCCATAATACTTATTTGATCGTATCTAGATTTAATACTGATGGCTTTTGCGCTTCGTGGCTATGCTCTGAACCAGTATAGACCTTTAAATTTCTATATAATTGTCTACCAAGCGTGTTTTTTGGTAGCATACCTTTAACGGCTTTTTCAATAAGTCTCTCAGGATGCTTTCTCAATAAATCCTCAGCTGCAGTAAATCTTTGACCTCCTGGATATCCAGAATATCTTACATATTCTTTATCCTTAAGCTTCGCTCCTGAAAAAGATACCTTCTCAGCGTTTATTACAATAACGTTATCACCGCAGTCAGCGTGAGGTGTATAACAGGTCTTGTATTTACCACGAATTACCTTTGCAACTTTACTGGCAAGTCTACCTACTGTTTGATTTTCAGCATCAACTATGAACCACTTTTTGTCAGCGGTTGCAGTATTACCAGAAATCGTTTTATAACTTAATGTATCCACGTTTATCTATTTATTTGCTACTAAGTAGCGTAAATTAGGGGTGCAAAGATACAATTAATACCTAAATGAACAAACCAAATGAAAAAAAAAATAAAATGATTTTAGGATTTCTTGAATGCTTGAATTGCATTCCTTGTAAAGTCACTAAGAACGAGGGCTCCACTTATTTTTGCACGTTCTGATAAAAGGTCGTCCCAATGTTCCGTTCCTTTCCAGAATACGGACTTAAGTGCACTCATAGCTTCTGGATTTGAATGTTTGAGCTTGTCAATAAGTGTGGCAATTCCTTCGTCCATAAGTTCTACGGTCTCGAATGTTTGTGCATACAGTCCTTTTGAGGTTGCCCATTTTGCAGAGCGCCAAGCTGTTGCATTTATTGCCAGTTCACTCATTGCGGACAGTCCAATTTTTCTTTCAACCGCAGGACCAACTACAAATGGCCCAATACCAACCGCCAGTTCCGATAATTTAATTGAGGCTGCTTCTGTAGCAAAAGCATAGTCCACAGCGGACGCAATACCTACACCACCGCCAACCGCCTTTCCGTGTATTCTTCCAATAATTAGTTTCGTACATGTTCTACAGGCATTGATGACTTTTGCAAACCCCGAAAAAAATAAGTTTCCATCTTCAATGTTATTAATTGCAATAAGTTCATCGAAGCTCGCTCCAGCACAAAAAGCTCGATTACCGGAAGACTTCAAAAGAATCAAATTACAGGTGTCGTCTGAGCTCAGTTGCGTAATGGTTTCTGCAAGCTTAGCTAAAATAGTTCCAGGTAAAGCATTACTTGAGGGATGTCCAAATTCAATGGTGGCCAATCCATTTTCAAGAGTTGTTGATACGTGTCCTTCTTGCATAATTATTTTAATGTAAAGCTATCTGAACCAATGAGATTCTGATCGCAATATATGGATACTTTATAATTTCCTTTGGATAATGTTTCATCGCGAATGTCGTAATATATAGATACATCTATCGCTTTATTTTGATAATCGACCTCTTTCTTTTCGGTAAACGAAATGGTACCTATCTCAGTGTCTAATATGAAGCTGGACATTCTTTGATAAACTTTGCCATTTGGTCCTGTTATTTGCATGTAAACGGTCTTAATACCACTTGAGGCAATGGGGTTTTCAGAAATTGTAAATGTGGATTGAAGCTGTGCTGCTTGCCTCGCCCTAGTAGTTGGTTTTGCTTTAAGTGCGGATTTCAGCGCTCCTGAATTAAAATTATATGCACTGAGCATAGAGCCAATTTTGACTTGTTCTGTTTTTTCGGCAACTTCTTGTTTGTATTGGTCTCTTTCTTCGGTTGTTCTTGTTAAATTGGTTGTGGTTTCAGATAGGTTTAGCTCTAGCTGAAGATTTAATGTGTTCAATGAATCAATCTGAACCACGTAGCTTCTCATAATACCCCGAAGACTTTCATTTTCTTCTTTTAATTTCATGACTTGAGCTGCTGAAAAATTCTTACTTCTTTGAAGTTTTTCTATTTTTTCTATTTGTTCTTGTATTTTTATTTTCTGGGCATTTAAGCTATCCGCTTTTGACGCATCTTTCTCAATAAGCCTATCATACGTACCTAGCATTTTCTTAAAGTCAGACTTCAAGTCGGTTGACATATCACCAACATATCCCTTAAGCATGGTATTCATGCCTTGTAGGGTGTCTTGATATTTTAAGGTAATATGTGCACATTCTTTTGCTGTATTGCGCATTGATGACCATAAAAAAGTCATTGTTCCTAATCCTACAATCAGAAATATGATTGCCCCTAGATAGATTTTTTTGTAATCATTTTGATGTTCATTTTCTTCCATGAAATCTTTTTTTTATAAAAGTAATGTTTTTATCAAATGCGATTATTTTGAAAAGTTACGCTTCTTTGAAATCTTTCGATACTGTGAGGTCCAACAGCTGTAAATCTCGAATCAGAACTTGCGGGATATGGCCCCCCATGTTGCATAGATGCGCAGACTTCGACTCCTGTCGGCAAACCGTTAAATATTATTCTTCCTGCCATCCTCGTTCCTATTTCTGTTAATGATTTTATTATTTCTTCCTTGTGATCAGGAGCATTGAATATTGAGAATGTCAGCTGTCCTTTCAGAGTCTGAAGTTGTGATTTCAATTCTTGCTCATCCTCATAAAGTAAAATTGTAAGATGAGGGCCAAATATTTCCTCTTCTAGGAAAGGTTGGTTGTTTAAAGCAGTAATTTCTGTTATTAAAATTGATTTTCTTGGATAATAACTTTGCTGGGCTTTATGGTGTTTTTCAATAATCAATTCTGCAATTGTAAAGGCCTGCTTTAAATTTTCTATTTTCTTTTCAAAATTCCTCAAAATCTCCGGGTGAAGCATAGGCTGAATCTCAAATGATAAAATTTCATTTTTAATTTGAGACAGGAGCGTTTTAAAACCTTTTACTTTAGGAATGAATAGTAGTCCAGGCTTGGTACAAAACTGACCAGAGTCATTACATACTGCGCTGGCAATTTCTTTCGCAAAGTCACCAGGTATTTTTTGAAATAAAGATTTAAGAATCACTACCGGATTTACACTTCCCATTTCACTGAAAACCGGAATAGGTTGTACCCTGTCCATACCATATTTCATAAAAGCTTGTCCACCCTGAAAACTTCCTGTGAAACCAATAGCTTTAATTGTTTTGTGTGTAGCTAGAAACTGAGCAAATTCATAATTGTCATTAATGAAATGCGTAAAGCTTCCCTCCGGAAATTTCAATTCATCTAGTGCCTCAATAACTATTTTAGACACCAAAAGACTTGTGCCTGTATGGTAGGGATGCGCTTTCACAATGATAGGGTTTTTAGCAGCAAGGGCTGCAATGCTATCGCCACCTATCGTTGAATATGCTAAAGGGAAATTACTTGCGCCAATAATTAAAACTGGGCCTACGCCAACCTTCTTCTTAATTAAGAATTTATTTTGTGTAGTATTTTTAAATTCTTGGTTCAGGATATATTCTTCAGATATAATGTGTTCAGCAAATAAAAGTGTTTGGTTAATTGTTCGCTGAAATTCGGAATCAAATCTATCTGACGAAAGCCCTGTTTCTTTAATGTAAATGTTCTCTATGGATGATTTCTTGTCTTGTAGCTTATCAACAATAACTACTAATAAATCATGAATCTCGACATTTGATTTTTTCTGAAGTAAGGTGTAGGCTTTTTCAGATTTAATCAACAATGAATTTGCTTCTTCTTCAGAATGACAGGTATACACCTCTGAATTAAAGCGATTTTTATTTGGATTAAATGTCTGAAAAGTCCGTCTGGACATTTTACATTTGAGATAGGCTAAAAGTATAGCTTTCCATAATTTGATTAGACAGCATTTTTTTACATGCCTCATCCACTTTTTGCGTTGCAATTTCTTGCGATTCAGCTTCAATAAAAAGTCTAATATGTCTGCCTATTCTTACTCCATCAATCTCTGGGAGCCCAACATTTGCCATGGAACTACTTACGGCTTTTCCTTGAGGGTCGAGAAGCGCATCTAGCGGCATTACATCTATTTCAGCTTTAAATTTCATTGTTGTTTAATTTGATTGAATGATAAATTGAAATTATGAAGTACAAAGTTAAAATAAATGGAATAGACAACACCTTTAAAAAAGGAATACTTATAACCGAAATCAGAATTAGAATTAATTTCAGTTGATTCTCCTTGGTTTTTGATTTTTGAAACTTCAATGACATCAATGGAATTCGACTAACCATCAGAATTGAAAGAAGAAGGACAATCCCCGCCAAAGTGTAACAATCAAAAACCCTAAATATAATTTGATTTTGAAAACTCCACATTTCAATATTTAAAAAAAAATACAACGGAAAAAAGCAGAGTAGTATGGCGACTAAGGGAGTTGGAAAGCCAATGAAGTTTACCGATTGTGATTCGTCAAGGTTAAACTTTGCCAATCGAAACAATGCAAAAAATGGAACTGTGAATGCTATAAATGGTAGCCACCTGATACTAGCTTCAAATTTATTAGGGATTCCATAAAAGGTACCATTAACCCACGTAAAGAATTCTTGAACAACATAATAGTCATAGAAAAGCGCGTTGTTTGATACACCTTCAATAAGATTTTTTGGATCTACGCCAATTATGATCATAAGAAACATCAAAACCCCTGGAGCAACACCAAAGGTTACCAAGTCAGATAATGAATCTAATTGCTTGCCCATCTCACTTGTTAGTTTTAGCCTTCGGGCTACAAAACCATCGCTGAAATCAAATAGACCACCAAGAAAGATGGCATAAACGGCAAAGTCTAGTTGTCCGGAAAAGCTAAAAATAATAGATAGAAACCCACAAATCAGGTTCATACCTGTTAACAAATTGGCTAAATTGAACATTTGAATTGTCCTTTTTTTATTGAAATTATTTGTTCTTGATTATCTTTGAATACTGCATATTCGTAATACAAAGAACACAATTTTTTACGATATCTGTTGTTAATAGTATTAAATTAGTTCTATGTTCAAAATTCTTGTTTGCTTGTTGCTTGCGATTTTCTATAGTTTAGAGGTCAGTTCTCAAAATATCGCACCTAAATATTCAAATGAATTTTTAAATCTAGGTGTTGGAGCAGAGGCTTATGGAATGGGCAATAGTGTGGTTGCAGATGTCGATGATGCAAATGCACTTTATTGGAATCCAGCAGGTCTCGTTGGTGTTAAAAAGTGGGCAGAAGTATCTTTTATGCATTCGGAGTATTTTGCAGGAATTGCAAAGTATGATTATTTAGCGGTTGCTCATTCTATCGATGAAAACAGCACATTAGGATTGGGATTTATAAGGTTTGGAGTGGATGATATACCGAATACCACACAGCTTATTGATAATAATGGTTCAATAAACTACGACAATATCAGCTCATTTTCTGCTGGAGACTATGCCTTCTTCGGAAGCTATGCAAGAAATCTAAAAATTACTGGGATGAGTCTTGGTGGCAGTGCAAAGGTCATTTATCGTCAAGTAGGCGATTTTGCAAAATCTTGGGGTTTTGGTCTTGATTTTGGATTAAAGTATAAGCGCAGTGAACATTTTTCTTTCGGTTT
>JAKMFD010000071.1 GCA_022425625.1 Crocinitomicaceae bacterium
TAATGCAGGTGTATTCTTTAGTTGGCTTTGCCCTTTCGTTACTACTTGTTTTTAGAACGAATACTGCTTATGATCGATGGTGGGAAGGCAGAAAGAAATGGGGAGAGCTTGTAAATAATACCAGGAACCTTGCACTCAAAATTAATTCAATCACTCAAAACAAAGAAGATCGTCTTTATTTTAGTCGGATGATTTCGAATTATGCAATTGCCATGAAGGAGCACCTTCGCTATGGTGTAAAGTTAGAAGAGTTAGACCTAACAGCACAAGAGCGTGAAGAAATTCAAGATTTTGAGCACAAGCCAAACTACATATTAAAACGTCTATATGAAAGGCTAGAGGATTTAAAAAAGAGCGGCACGTTGTCTGAGCAAAACTATATTGTAGTAGACATCAATATGAAAACCTTTTCTGATATCATAGGAGCTTGCGAGCGCATAAAGAACACCCCAATACCTTATTCATATAGCGTTTTTTTCAAAAAGTTCATCTTTTTATATGTCACAACTTTACCACTTGCCTTCGTAAATGCATTTGGTTATTATGCTTCTTTAGTTTCCATCTTTGTGTTTTACATATTGGTGAGTATGGAGATTCTTGCTGAAGAAATTGAAGATCCTTTTGGGACAGATGACAATGACCTGCCTACAGATGCTCTTAGTGAGAAGATAAAAGCGAATGTATATGAAATTTTAGCCGACTGACTCCTTCAATTTTGCTGTAGACCCTAGATTGCAGCGGCCTTAACTTTTTCTAAATATTGCTCTTTAAAAACCCCTACAAACTTTTCCTTATTCAGCTTTATATATTCGATAGGGTTATCTCTATTTAGTGATGTGTGGATTTCTTTTAAATTAGTGTCTCCCCATATTGCAAGCTCAATAATAATTGGAATTAAGCTCAACCCTTTCTCTGTTAAAAGATAGATGTTGGTTTTTTTATTGTGCGCCGGTTTCTTCTTGGTGATAAAGGCTTTGGCTTCGAGTGCTTTTAATCGTGAGGCCAATATATTTGTGGCAATTTTTTCGTTTGTTTCGGAAAGGTCCTTAAATGTTTTAAGGTTATAAAGCAGCATGTTTTTAATGACTACCAAAGACCATTTATCACCAATCATATCTATTGCTGAAGTAATGGGGCAACTACATCTAAACTCGGTACTCATACAGCTTAAAAGTAATCAAAAGTAATCGAAAAATTAACCAAACCAGAAAAACTTGCCGTATAAAAGTATTTTGTTAATTTTACTTGCATTATAAAAGCAATAAACTAAATAAGCTATAAAAACACATGAAAAAAGTATTGGTTACAGGAATATCAGGATATATTGGTGCGCACTGCGCATTGGAACTATTGAAACAAGGTTACGCGGTCAAAGGGTCGGTAAGAAGCCTTTCTAAAACAGAGAAGATTTTAGCGGATATAAGTAAACACATTGATCCAAACGGGAACCTAGAGTTTTGTGCATTAGATTTATTAAAAGACGATGGCTGGGATGAAGCAATGAAGGGGTGTGAATATGTTTTACATGTCGCTTCGCCATTCATAAATAAAGAACCAAAGGATGAAAGCCTTTACATTAAACCTGCAGTTGAAGGAACACAAAGAGCCTTAAAAGCTGCAAAAAAAGCAGGGGTTAAAAGAATGGTTTTAACCTCCTCTATGGTATCTATGTTAGGTGATGCTGATAAATCCGCAGCTTTGAACCAGTCCACATGGACAAATGTCTCTTCGAAAAACGTGTCGGCCTATGCAAAAAGCAAAACACTTGCAGAAAAGAGCGCTTGGAAGTTTATTGAGGATCAAGAAAAGGGCACCTCATTGGAGCTAACGGTTGTTAATCCAGGTCCAGTATTTGGACCGACCCTTTCTGGAGATTTATCCGGCGCATCCATGGGTATGTTTAGAGACTTGATTCTAGGTAAAATGCCTATGCTTCCGCAAGCTGCAATTAACATGTCAGATGTTCGGGACATTGCTAAAATTCATGTTTTGGCGCTTGAAAACAAAGAAGCAAGCGGAAAGCGTTTTATTGTCGGAACGGAAAAAGCTTATTCTTTTCAGGAAATGGCTCAAATATTAAAGTCTAACGGTTATGAAAAGGTAAGCACAAAGGTCGCACCAAACTTCTTATTGATGTTAATGTCAAATTTTAACCGTGATTTAAAAAGCATGAGAGGTTTTATAGGTAAAACTTATCAAGCAGATGTTTCTCCTGCGATGAAAACATTTGATTGGAAACCATATGCGTTTGAAACGACTGTTTTAGATACGGCAATATCGGTAAAGGAGTCGATGTAAAGACATCACAATTTCCATCGAAAACGATAAGTTAAACCACCGATATAATCAGTCTTTGGTCCACCAATTTCTTTTTGAATTATATAAAAAACGCGTATTACATGCTGTTTGGCTACGGGAATTGCAAGACCAGCACGAAACCTATATTTATTAAAGCGATGATTCGCAATTACTTGATTGTCAGTAAAGCTAAATTGATCATTAAAATGATAAAAGAGCTCAGAGCTAATATGCGGTTCTATTTTTGTTTTTGGAAGGTTATAGGATAGCTTTATCCGCCCCCTTAAATAGTGGCTATTGACGTCTCCTATGCGTGACTCTCCAACATACCTTAATCGAGAATTAAAATTGAACCTGCTCTTTATATTGAAAAGACCCAAAAGTTTTTTAAATCCAAGGTCTAAAGTAATACGATGTCTATTTTCAGAGATATATCCATCGTCCCAATTATTCGAAAAACGATAATCTAGGCCAACTTTAAAATGCTTAAAAGGGTCGTATGTAAGGTAAGGAGAGATAAAAGATTCTGATCGCAGATTAACGTTGTCTTTAAAACGCATTTGTACGACCGCTCCAAGCTGTATCTGTTTTGAGAGAATTAACTTTCCATCTATACCCGTCCATAATCCAAAGTCCTTTTGTGCCTGAACATTAATAGTGGAAAATAGCGCTAAAAAAACACAGAAAAAAAATACCGAAGCTTTCATTGATAGATAAATATCCCAGGTGCCTGTACAACCTCTTTTCTTTCATTGATAATGACCGAATGCCTGACAGCGTATGGTTCTTCATCTGGATGTAAGGTGTCAATGCTATAGGCAAAGACAGTATAATTACCCCTATTTAGGTTACGGAATTGATAGTTACCTTCAGCATCTGTTCTTGTATCTTCGCTGTAAAAAGCATCGTTACCGTAGATTAAATAAACCCTGTTGTCAACAATAGGGCCCTCTGTGAAAGTTGCACCCTCAGTAGTATAATCATTTCCTTGATTGGAAATATCTACCGTTATATTTTGTGTAAATTCTTCGGCATCTGTCACTTCTCCGCTTTGGATATTGGAAATTATGACGATATCATTATTGACTTCAACAGTAAAGTCTTCACCAGCAATATCAAGAATGGCATTTGACATATTTTGGGCAACAGTTGTATTGTTTTGTGTGAAACTGAAGGAAACTTGAATAGGTGTTCTACCAGATAGGTTGGGGTTTGGTGCCAAACCATTATCCCACTTAAACCATATATAATAAAGCGTTCCTCCGTTAGGAGTGTTCAGTAAAACATATTCGCCATCTTCAATATTATTTCCGTTGGGAATCGTAATATTTGTTATCTCTTGCTCTCCATTAGAGCCGTTTGAATAGCTGTAGCTTCTGCCAGATAGATTTCCTGTAATTGCTGAGGAACCTCCAGGCCCTTCTATTTTTGCACAACTCAACAGCATAAAAAGAATAAGGGTAAAGCATGAGTATGATCTCAAAGCGCTGGTCATCAGCTTGCTGTAGTGACTCTTTTCTCCTATTGTAGTATTTGTGACCAAGCTATATTTAGACAACATTTTTTTTTTCATTATTCAAACATTATTTTTTTATTGTAGAATTTTCCATCTATAATCATTTGACAGTTATACAGGCCTGGAGATAAATCATTAAGATGAATTTTAAGACCAGCTCCATATAGTTTTTTATCTTCATAAACACATTGCCCATGAAGGTTAACTAGACGAAAGCTTCCGTCGTTGATATGGGTCCCAAACGAAATATTTATATCTCCTATGCAAGGGTTTGGGTAGACCTTTATTATTCCCTGTTCAAGGTGGGTATTACCCAAATCTGAACACGAGCCTGGCATGTTATTATCCATCCATGTTATTCGGGTCGTAATCCAGTTTTTGAGGTAGTTAATTTCAGCTGAAAAAGACCCACCAATATATTGATTGGGCCAAACATAATTATTCAGAATATCCCAACGTTGAAAGTTTCTTTGCTGGGCTTCATTTAAGTATAGGGCCAAGGAGTCTATGCGCTGCATTAATGAATCGGTATGCCAAACACCCTGTCTCATTTCTAACCACTTACAATGCAGATCATTTGTGTATGCGGGATCCTGCGTTAGCTTATTCCACCAAAAAGGAACTTTACCCCCACACCATTGATAGAAGTCCATTTGCCAATTGGAGACATATGCCCCTTGACAGTAGTCAGCATTTCCAAAGGCAAGATTAAAATCCCATAAAGGTCCTGCGTGAATCAATCCACCTTCGCTCGTTCTAAGCTTGTGTAGAAAGCTGCTTATTCTATATCCATCGACATTCTTACTGATTTCATTAACGAGAAAAAATGCAATAAAGGAATTTATATCGATATAAGGTTTATAACCTAAATTAGGGTCAAGAAAATTTGGGCCATTGAGCGCATTCTCGAAGTTTGTAATATAGTCTTGAATATAGTTTTTTTGAAAAACGCTCAACTCATCAAATTTCGGGTCGTGATACTGAAAGCCAACGGCCTGATTTGCGCCGGCATATGGAGGTACAGGCGAATACCACGCGACGACACCACCAGAGGTTGTTTTATCTAATTTCAAGATATAGTCACCAGTAATATCATTGCCCTCATTTTCTTCAATTTCAACATCATTACTGCCGACCTTTCCGTCTTTCCGTTTGATTTTTTCTGTTAGTACATATACGCCTTCATAGCTTCCATTAAGCACAACCTCTACCAATTTGGTGCGCGGTGCGTATACTCCAAGGTCCCAACCCATTTGGTAAGCCAAAACATTTCGAATCAGTGATTTATCTGAGTATGGTGCATAAAGCACCCAATCATTATCCCACGCCATATTAAACATTGTTACATCATAAGGCGCCCCTTGGTTGTCTCGGGTTTCAAACGCCCATTGTTTTTTAGGAAACATTTGAGAAGAAGACCCACGCTTCGATATGCCAATAGGTCCTGAATGTTCATTGAAAGAATCGCTTAAATAGTTACGCTCACCTTCACCGTTGTATATAACCCCAATAAACCCATTAATTTTAGGGTCATCTGGAATGGGCGCACCATTCTCTGTTTCAATTATAATAATAGGTAGGTTTGAGCTCTCAAAAACAAAGGGCGCTTCGAACCAACTCGGCGTAGGGCCATAATTTTCACTGGTATTATTAATACCTATAGAAAGAAAAGTTCTGCACGTTAAATCACTTGAGTTTTGTTGAACATTATGCACTTGAACACACAGAACATTTTCTCCTTCTGTTAAAATACTTGCGTCAAACTGATAGTTCTCAGGTGTTCCTCCCTGATAAAGAACCGCCTCATGATTTCCATTAGCGGTGCTGTTGAAGCTAGGCTGACCAGTTGTGACAATGTTTGCTCTGGAAATTTCGACACCATTTAAATAAGCCACAAATGCATCATCATAATCTACATTAAGTATGAAAGACTCTATTTCTGAAAGGTCGGAGATGTTAAAAGATATGCGCTGATAACAAGAAACGGTATTGTTAATCTCTGTATTGTCATCATCGTCTCCGTATCCAAAACCACCTTGCCCTTCAAGCCAGTCAGCGTCGTTAAAATTAAGATTAATCCATTCTGGATTAACAGCGCTATTAGGCACAAGATATCTCCACGTGTCTGTATCATAAACAACTGTTTCCCAATGGTTTACTTGTGATTTTATAGATAAACAAACAAATAAAGGCGCAAATAGAGCTAATAGCAATCGTTTTGATAGTATTATTGAGGCACCTGAAAAAGGGTGATTAAACGCCATGTTCAAATATACTGCGTTTTTAAATTATATCCCTTTTATCGTTTGAGCCAAAGAATACTCCCTAACTTTAGAACCAATTCATATACAATGTCTAACTATTGTTTTTTTAATACGGTAAAAGCTTGGGGCGGAGGCGAAAAATGGCATCTAGAAGTCGCAAGTTATCTTCATGAAAAAGGAGAAAACGTAATCGTTGTCGCTGCTCCACATAGTCCTTTGTCCGAAAAAGCAATAGCCCTGGGTATAACCGTCAAAACAATAAGGCTATCTAATCTGAGCTTTTTAAACCCTGTAGTTCTTATTCGTATAGCATACTTCTTAAAGAGAAACAAAGTAAAAAGCCTCGTTATGAATTCGCCGCGTGATTTGAAAAGTGCCGGAATCGCCTCTAAACTGATCAAAGCGCCACTTATAATATTTCGAAGAGGCAGTGATATCCCTGTTAAAAACAACCTTTTAAATCGATTCTTATATCAACAGGTAGTGCATAAGGTCCTTGTAAACTCAGCGGCAACCAAAGCCTCGTTAAATAAGAATAATAAGGACATGGTTCCCGATAGAAAAATTCATTTGGTCCCTAACGGAATTGATTCCAAAATATTTTTAGAAAGTAAAACAAATAAACTCTACGAAAGGCAAGGTGACGAATTCATTTTGTGTACCCTTGGAAGGCTTGTTGCTCAGAAAAACCACGGTTTTTTATTGAATCTTGCAGTAGAATTAAAGCAGAGAGGAGTTTGTTTTAAGCTTATTATAGGAGGAGCAGGCCCTTTAGAAAAGGCATTAAAGGAGTCCGCTCGTGAAAAAATGCTTTTAAAAGAAGTCTTATTCTTGGGTTTTATAGAGGAGCCAAAAAACCTTTACAATTCAGCAGATATATTTGTGCTGTCTTCATTTTGGGAAGGTTTCGGTTATGTTTTAGCAGAAGCCAGTCTTTGTGAGCTCCCATCTGTGGCCTTCGATTTATCGAGTAATGCACAAATTATTCAAGACGGAAAAACCGGACTTCTTGTCCCTGAAGGAGATGTAAACCGTTTTGCAGATGCTATTGAGAAGCTTTGTAAAAACGAGCATTTGAGAAAAGAAATGGGAAAAGAAGCTAAACGTTTTGTAAAAAACAATTTTGAGGCTACTGATATTTTTGATAAACTAGAGGCGGTTATCCGCCCTAAATAAGCGAATAGAAAATTGAAACTATGGGTTTAACAAACAATGATATATTAAAGAAGCTTAGAGTAGCACTAAAGATGCGGGATGATGAAATTATTCACGTATTATCTTTGGTTGATTTTGAAATTTCAAAAAGTGAACTAGGGGCGTTTTTTAGAAGTGAAGACCACCCAAAGTATATGGATCTTCAAGATCAAATTCTTAGAAAGTTTTTGAATGGATTAATCATTCTGAAAAGAGGCCCAAGAGAAGAGAGGGCTAAGAAAAATTAGGGTTTCTCACTGCCGGAAAGGTAAGTATCTAATACCGAGAGGACCTCTTCGAAGTTCTTTCTTCCAAAACCGATTCTTGCATGCTCTGAGCCGTATTCAAAGGCTTCGGATGGCAGCAACATAATTCCTGTTTCTTTAACAAGTTTTTCGGCAAATTCTGCAGTACTGCTTTCTATATGAAAACGAACAAATGCTGTTGAGCTTGCAGGGGGTGCCTGAAAGTCAAAGAGTGCTTTATGTTTTTTTTGAAAGGTTTTAAATAGTTCAATATTATGACGAATTTTCTCCAGATTTCTTTGAAGAAAATAATCAAGATTGTTCAATGCAATTGTGGCAAGAATTTCACTTGGGGCACTACTACAAATAGATAAATAATCTTTGAAGTTTTCAATTTTTTGAAGTAGGTCTCGATCCTTTGATGTAATCCAACCAATTCGAACCCCGGCTAAACCAAATGTTTTTGACGTGCCCCAAAGGCTTATACTTTTTTCATAAACATCACACATTGAAGGCAAGCGCGCTCTTTGAGTGTGATCGAGAAAACGATACATTTCATCACTGAAAATATAAACATCGTTTTTTCGACAGATTTTAATGATTTCTAATTGCTCTTCTTTAGTAGGGCTATAACCTGTTGGATTGTGAGGGAAATTCACAATAAGCAGCTTTGTTTTTTCTGAGATTAGATGATTAAGCGAGTCAACTTCATAGTGCCAAGCGCCTTCGTCTTCAATGGGTTCCCATAAACTTAGCCGACAGCCAAGATCTTTAGCGATTTGATAAAGGGATTGATACATTGGTGCCATACAAACGACTTCATCACCTTTGGATAATAAAACGTTCATTAAAATAAAGTTAGCCTCACCGGGAGAGGTCACTATTATTTCATCAAGCCCGATATTTTGATAATGCTTTTGTATTGCTTTTCTCAAGGGGATACTGCCCCTTGTTTCTGTATATCCCAGCTTTAGACCTAACCAATCCGCTTTTTCTGAAGTTGATGCGAGGCTCAATACTTCATCCATTCCAAACCCGTCACAATCTGAACTAGACATCATGTACTTTGCGCTAAATTCATATTTAGCGAAGTAGCGCTCTATGGCAAAGTCTTTTAACTTCATTTTGACTACTTTCTTTTAATCAGCTTTATGGCTTGACCCCTTATCTTTAAAATATACAGCCCATCAGGGATTTTTGAAAGTTCAATAAGCGTACTTCCAGAATGAATTGACCCAGTCAAAACGTGTTCCCCAAGAATGGAGTAGAGCGCGTAATTTTGGGTTCCTTCAAAGGGTGATTCGACAATCAGTTGATCCTTCAAAGGGTTTGGAAAAACCCGCAACACATCTTCTTGGCCTAAAGTATTTTCTATTGAATTTGTTGCACAACCTACAAGGCCTGATAAGTTGTACCTTGATACAAAGCTCCAAATTTCCTGACTCGCATCAATATCCATGTTACCAAAAACACCAGGCCAGTCATGCCCACCATTAATAACTTTTAGGTGTTCTACATATGTGCAACCTGAAGCGTCTTTCCAGGAATATCGTTCAACAGTGCTTCCATCAGAGGTATTGGTATTTGCGATGGTCGACATGGTTGGATTGGCATCACAATTGTTGGCTGTTGCCCAGTATTCATGCGTTTCAGCAGCCGACATGTAATACTGAATTCCATTAAAAGTTATTCCATTATAATCTGATATGCCGTCTGCAGTGCCAAGAATTGTAAGTACTCCAGTCGGATGTTGAGGTGCACAGTTGTTAAAAGTTTCTCCCTGCATCGTTCTTGCCACAGCCCCAGCAGCAGCAATTCGATTGTTTAAGCTGCACGCCAGTTCGTAGGTAAATTCTCCTCCTAAAGAATAACCACACACATAAACTCTATTGTCATCAATCATATACTCTGCCGCTATAACATCGATCATTGCCTCAACAAAAGGGACATCATCAAAAGTTGTTGGCGCCTTGTGCATCCAGCTTGTAGCGCCTCCATTTCCTGGGTCAGGAACTGCCTGAGGGTAAACTAAAATAAAGTTTGCCGTATCGGCAATAGGCCGCATATCCACACTTGACATATAATCAACGATATTTCCTCCGCCCCCATGGAAATTAAATAGCAAGGGAACCGCTTGACTTTGGTCATAGCTTGCAGGGATATATATGGCGTACTCTCTATTATTTCCGTCATGCACTAAAGTTTGGTTTAAGAGCGTTTGTGCTTTAATTGTTTGAGCGCCGATAAATAGGAATGTGAGGGCTGTAATTAATATTTTCATCTTATGTTGGTAATATTTTAAAGCTTTAAATTAAGTAATAAATAGAGAATTAAAGCATTTATTTTTTCATCGAGACACTAGTTTTTATATTTATTTCATGGCCTTGGTACTATTCTTGCTTTAACTTAAAAAACATCAGACATGAAACCAATTGTTCTATTTTCATTTTTAATAAGCGTCTCGTTAAACGCCCAAAACTGCATGATTTCGCTTGAGGCTCTCGATCTTTTAGACTATAAATATTCTTCAGAACAACTCGGTTACAAAGGCCCTGTAAAACATGTAACGGGAATCCATGAAACACAAAATGAAGCAGGAGAGTTCGAGATCATACATAGAGTCTGGGGAGACCATTTTTTAATTGATAGGTTAAACTTTAACGAAAAAGGCAATTTGACCACCATGTATCAAGAAGATAGTTCGGGAGACACGATGGTTGTGATACAGATAGAATACGATGCACAAGATAGAATTTCAAAAATAGCCGAACACGAAATGAATATCTGGAAAAAGCACGAGCCTTTTAAAGGAGAGAATTGGTCTTCAAGAACCTTGGAATACAGCTACAAAAATCAAAGAATACAATCTGTTCTTGTCATAGGGCAATGGCAAATTGGACCATATGGTGATACATGTCAAGTCGACTATATATATGATGGGGATCTTTTAACAGAGCAAAGGGTTTTTAGCTTGCGCAACGGGAAAACCTTATTAAACACAAGGAGGTATAGCTATAGTCCAAAAAACAGTCAGCTAATAAAAGTCGTTGTAGGTATTGATACTTCCGGCAAATCAACAGGCACCTATCAATATAATTATGGGTTGAATAATTCAATTCTAGCAAGCAAGGTTTTTACTTCTTCTTTAGATGAGGATTGGGACAAGGAAGGGAAATGGTATTATGATACACAAGGTAATCTTAAATCCTATATTAGTGGAGATACCTTAGCGGATTATTGGTACTGTTATAAATCATTTAATCATAATCAACTTAATGATGTTCTTTCGGAGTATTCTAATTCGGAATATGATGGGCGGCATCATCTAAACACAACATATACCTATATATACGACGATAAAAACAATTGGACGATTCAAAATAAGAGCATTCAGTACTATATAGATTTTGACGATGTTACGGATCGCGTAGATAACTATCGTACAAGGAGAAAAATAACGTACTATAAACTTTAACGGTCTTAATCCAATGAAGCAGGATTAAAACCGTTTGTATAACTCTAAAGCTTTACTAGCTTAAAATGTTTTTCAAATGAATTGTTGAAGCATTTAATAAAGTATGTTCCTGAGACACAAGACCCTAAAGACATTTTAATTTTACCTGTACTGTTTTTTGAAATAGTCCCAGTTTGAATGGTCCGACCAACATTATCGTATAATTGTATTTCAACAGCATCGGTGAGCGCATAAGCAGATGCAATTGCGATTGTAAAATCGTTACTTGTCGGGTTCGGATATAACTTAATCTCATTTATTAAATCAGCATCATTAAGACCAGCGGCCTCAACTTCAATCGGTACAACTTCCTCATAGTTGCAAATATTTGATTCATCTTGTACGACCACATTATACGGGCCAACAGGCAGGTCTGTAAAAAGACTTGTCGTTTCAAAGTTTTGCCCCCCATCAATACTGTACATGTATGGCCCTTGCCCAGACGTAGGCGTGATTTCAATAGACCCATCTGTTGATACAACAGATGAAGCATCGATTGCTACGATGTCTGCAGAAGTAAATTCGCAATACGCGACAGTAACGCTTTCAACGTAGTCACAAATGCCAGAAGCCCCTTGCACAACCACCACATAAACTCCAGGCTCTAGGTCTGTGAACGAATTGGAATTCACAAAAGTTTGCCCACCATCTATACTATACTCAAAAGGCCCAACACCAGAACTAGTGTTAATGGTTATTACGCCGTCATAAACATTTTCGGAAGAAGCATTGTATACGTTTACGCTGGCATCAATACTGCATCCAGAGCCATCGGGACAAAAGACCTCTACGACCTCAGAGTCAAATTCACCATTGTTTACAACGAGAGGCGCCCCTGAAGAATTTAAAACCGAAAAGTCCCCTATACCATAACCACAACATATACCGTCTCCATAAGAATCATAGAAGTACAAAGAAAAGCAAGAACTGTAATTGACACAGATGTCTTCAACGTATTGATTTCCATTTTCTAATTGCCCACTAGAAATCATCTCACCAGTGCCTTCGTCAAAGAACTCCCAGGATGTTTCACCTGGATAGTTGTCCGGGTTGATTATGAATGTAATAATATCATAACTAGAATTAGAATTTGTAATTGTTGATGCAGAGTTGTTAGTTAAGTCTCCGTCAAGCTGACTGTTTACACTTAATAAGTTCAGTGTAATATTATTATTATCAGGGTTTAAGTTATTATCAATGCTTATAGCAACTGTTCCTTGCTCGAGGTACGGGATTTCAACCGTGGCGTTGACTAAATCTACCAAGGAGCCATTAGCAAAAACTTGAATTTGTACTTCGGTAATGGTTGCTGCACCCTCATTTGTTATAACGGCGTTAATTTCCACAATGCCATCGCAAACTACATTTTGTTCACTGATTGATATCGCTCCGTTGTATTCGTATACTTTGCTTAAAACAACGCTCAATGTATCGTTGTTTCCGTATTCATCATCCTCATGACTAACAATGGCCGTAACGTCATAATCTCCAATAGCTGAAAAATCTTGAGGCACTGTAAATTCAATTGCAGCGTCCTCAAAAGGCGCTATCGTTTGTGATACAGAAATTGTTTCTATGGATGCTCCGTCTACGACAAGCTCTACATTAAAATCACTCATGTCATTTAAACCTTGATTGGCAATGGTTGCTGTTACAAGCTCGTTGCTTCCGAGGTTAGATGAAGGCTGTGGATCGATGGCCGTAACACCCAAGTCGTAATCACCATTGATATCAGCCCAGAAAGACACCCAAGGTCTCGCTTGTTTAATAGCCAGCTGATTTTGAGCTGTAACTTTGTATTCGATATCCATTCCAAAACCTTCAGCCCCAACAACATCATAAAGCACCGCAAATTCATCATGAATAACGGATAGATATTCTCTCATTTGGTCAAGGTATTCAACATCCATAACGAGCTCTCCAGGGTTCACTAAATTAGAGAGTCTCAGAACAAGATAACCACCGCCTTGATTTGGATCTTCATATAATAAGATTTCTTCAGGAACTGAATTTGGGTCCGGATTTGTTATAAGAGATTCTCC
>JAKMFD010000114.1 GCA_022425625.1 Crocinitomicaceae bacterium
GGAACCCTATCAATGGAGAACCGCCAGATTTATTAGCCAACCGTAGTTCTTAAACTTTTCAGTCGGAGATGAAAGTACAATCTTGCTATAGCTTGAAATATGGAGTATTACAACCTGATGAGCTTGTCGACTGGGCTCTTGATGCAGGTTATCCCCATATCTTACTTGCGGATATTAACTCAACAGGAGCTGCTTTGTCGCTCGTGCGTTCTGCAAAAGCGAAAGGATTAAAGCCTATTGTTGGTGTCGAACTCCGCAATGATACTGAGGTTAAAGCAACGGTTATTGCAAGAAATAACAGAGGGTTTCATGAATTGAATACTTTTCTATCAAAATACCTACATGATAAAATTGATTTTCCTGATCGAATTCCACATTTAAGTAACTGTTATGTTTCTTATCCTTATCCTGGTCCTTTTGACGATCTTAAATGTAACGAGTATATTGATATTCAAGTAGATAACATAAATATATTAAATAAAAAGTTTAATATATTAAATGCTCGAAAGGTTATTGTATTACCCACGATGGTGTTTCGTAATAAACGTGATTATAATACGCATCGTTTATTACGCTCGATTCATTACAATACTTTGCTTTCTAAGCTATCGCAAATGCAATGTGCTGGGGCTAATTTTTTGATAGATTTGAAAACCTTAAAAAATACTTTTGCATCTTACAGTGGTGCTTTAAAGCGAACGTTTTCTCTTTTGGACAGTTGCATACTTTCATTTGATTTTAGTGAAAAAGCATTACCTCAAAATCCATCTACTTTTACAGGTAGTGAATCAGAGGATGAAGCTTTGCTTCGAAACCTTTGCCTCGATGGGCTCCCTGAGCGTTATGAAACACTTACTGATGAGATTGTTGAGCGTATTGAAAAGGAAATTGAAATCATTACAAAGAAAAAGTACCTTTCTTATTTCTTGATCACCTGGGATTTTACATCTTATGCTCGATCTAAGAATTATTTTTATGTCGGTAGAGGTAGTGGTGCCAACAGTATTGTAGCATATCTACTTAAAATCACCAATGTCGATCCTTTAGATCTTGATTTATACTTTGAGCGTTTTATTAATTTAGAACGAAAGAGTCCTCCAGATTTTGATATTGACTTTTCCTGGCGCGACAGAGATGATGTGATTCGCTATATCTTCGATAGATATCCTACTTCCGCTTTACTTTGTACCTATAATACTTTTCAGTATCGTGCAACGATTCGTGAGCTTGGGAAGGTTTTTGGTTTGCCAAACACTGAAATAGAGGAGCTTGCTAAAAAGACTTCAAAACCAAAGGACGCTTTGTCTGAGTTGGTGTTGAAATATAGCACTTATATACAGGGTTTACCTTCTTATTTGAGTGTTCATTCAGGAGGTATCGTTATTAGTGAAAAGCCGACAACTTGGTTTTCTGCTACTTTTCTACCCCCAAAGGGTTTTCCAACGACACAGTTTTCTATGTTAGAGGCAGAAGATGTTGGGCTTTATAAGTTTGATGTATTGAGTCAGCGTGGGCTTGCAAAAATTCAAGAAGGGGTAGCACTCGCTGTAAAGAATCAACCTAACAATCCTCCTAGAAACATCAATGATTTAGCGTTTTTTAAGAATGATCCAAGGATAAATGCGCTTTTGACTAAAGCAGATGCATTGGGTTGTTTTTATGTCGAGTCTCCTGCTATGCGTATGTTAATGACTAAGCTTAGTGTCAAAAATTACTTAGAGCTTGTTGCAGCAAGTTCTGTCATTCGTCCAGGGGTTTCCCAGTCAGGTATGATGCGTACCTATATCTTGCGTCATCGCTTTCCCGAGCAGCGTAAAAAAGCACACCCATTGTTACTTAAGATTATGCCCGATACTTACGGTGTAATGGTTTATCAAGAGGATGTTATCAAGGTGGCGCATTATTTTGCAGGTCTTACACTTGGAGAGGCAGATGTTTTGAGGCGTGGTATGTCTGGAAAATTTAGATCACGAAAAGAGTTTTTAGTCATCAAAGAAAAGTTTTTTCAAAACTGTGGTACTAAAGGTTATGATTTTGCACTCGTAAAATCGATTTGGAATCAAGTTGAAAGTTTTGCAGGTTATGCATTCGCAAAGGGGCATTCTGCATCATATGCTGTAGAGAGCTATCAAAGTCTATACCTAAAAGCATATTACCCATTAGAGTATATGACTGCATGTATTAATAATTTTGGTGGTTTTTACAGGACAGAGTTCTATGTCTATGAAGCGCGAAAACATGGAGCTATGCTTGAAGGTCCTTGTATTCAAAAAGGATCATATCAATCTCTATTAGCTGGTACTGTTTTGATTTTGGGGTTTAATTTGGTAAGAGGTATAGAGCATCATACGATTTCGAGTATTGTTAAAAGTAGGGATGATTATGGTTGTTTTGAAAGCTTTGAGTCACTACTTGAGCGCACTTATATACCATTTGAGCAGCTTGTATTGCTGATTCGTATTGATGCGTTGCGTTGTTTTGGGATTGATCGAAAGGAGCTTTTATGGAAAGCTTACTTTTTTCATGATAAAAAACCTAAAAAAACACAAGCATTTTTGCCTTTGGATGTTGGGTCAAAGCAACCTGGTCAGCTTCCCGCATTAACAGAGCATTTTTTGGAGCTGGATTTTGAGTATTTAGAGCTTATGGGTTTTTCGTTATGCAATCCCTTTTCCTTGCTTAGAGAGCCTGTAGCTACCTATTCTAGCGCTTCTGAACTCCCTTCTTTTACAGGAAAAACGATTCAAATCTATGGGTATTTAGTTGCATTGAAGAATTCGAAATCGTCTAAGGGACAGCTCATTTCATTTGCTATGTTTTTAGATCAAGAGGGAGAGGTTGTAGATACCGTACATTTTCATCCTTCATTAGCTCTTTATCCTTTTTCAGGTTCAGGTATTTATTTTCTGGAAGGTAAAGTAGTTGAGGAGTTTGGTTTTTGCTGTATTGAAGTTCGTGTGATGAAAAAACAAGCATTTATTGAAGATCCTCGTTTTTCAGAAGGTATTATCTGATGTTACTTTTGATCCAATAAGTAAATAAATGACGCTATCGCAGCAGCACCTAATTCAAGTTCTCGTTTGTTTACATTTTCAAAAACATCGTTAGGCGAATGATGCATGTCAAAGTACCGCTGAGAATCTGGAACAAAACCGAAAAGCGGTATGTTCGGGTAGGATTCTTTTAGCGGACCAATGTCAACACCTCCATAACCTTTTTCAAAAATATGCAGGTCATAATCCTTGAAAAAAGGGGCTAAGCTAGCAAGCCATTCAACTTGTTCTTCTGAACCATCACAGGTAAAGCCTCTTGGAGCAAAACCTCCTCTGTCACTTTCGATCGCGGCAAAATGATTTTCTTCATTTTCTTTTACCCATTTGGCATACGTTTTCCCTCCTTTATTCCCATTTTCTTCATTCATAAAAAACACAAGTCTGAGTGTGTGTTTCGGCTTGTAACCTATAGTTTTAAGAATTCTAAATGCCTCCAAACAGTGAATGACTCCAGCGCCGTCATCATGGGCGCCTTCACCTGTGTCCCATGAGTCGAGATGACCACCTACCGTTATAATCTGGGAGGGAGAATCACTGCCCCTAATTTCTCCAAGTACGTTGTATGAGGTGGCATCGGGAAATGATCTGCAATCCATCTCCATTACAAGCTCAACATCTTGTTTTGGGTTGTTTACAATAAAATCATGGAGCTGATCGGCATCAGCAGTGCAGATTGCGGCTGCGGGAATTTTATCAATATTCTCTGCGTAGTACATGGAACCCGTGTGTGGGTGCGGATCAGATGCGAGACCTAATGATCTAATTAGTGTACCAACAGCACCTTTTTCTGCAGCGACGGAGGCACTGTTTCCTCTCAAGGGGTAGCAACCGCCATAAGCTTTGAATGTTTGGATTTGTTTGGCATCCATGGCTTGATTTATGAATACGATTTTACCTTTAACCAATGATGGTTTAGCTGATTTTAAGGCCTCAAGGCTTTCAAATTCAATTAGATCTCCTCGAAGCATACCATTAGTGCCTACGGACCCACCTAGAGCTAGTCCTCTGAGTTTCATGTGTGTTCCATTGCTAGACTTGAAATAAAAAACTTCTTTTGTGCCTCTTTCCCAATGTGGTACTTGAATTTCATGTAAGCTAGTTTCTAATCCGTATGATTGCATTTTTTTATTACTCCATTCAATAGCCATTTGTGCTTCGGTAGACCCAGTTATCCTGGCGCCGATTTCTTTGCATAAAAATCGGAGGTCCTCATAGGCATTGCCCTCTGTAAGTGCTTTTGTGTATATCGATCTAATGATCGACGCTTCATTAGAGGAGTGCACAGGTTCTTTTTGACTATGAGATGAAGTACAAAAAAAGGTGAAAAAGATTAGGGGAATGAGATTCATTATAATTTCTTATTTATTGAGATTTAAAGATAGCTATAATTCTATTTTTAAAGAACATTCGATGGATTCAAAGCTTTAAAAAAACCTTTACAAGTCTATTGAAATCAATGCATTCTTAGCATTCTTTCTTATCTTTGACCACCAAAAAAAAAATATGTCTCTAAAGTGCGGTATCGTTGGACTTCCTAATGTCGGTAAGTCAACACTATTTAACTGTTTATCAAATGCAAAAGCACAATCAGCGAATTTTCCTTTTTGCACAATTGAACCAAATATTGGAACAATTTCAGTCCCAGACCCTAGATTAGAAAAACTAGAGAGCCTTGTGAATCCCGAACGTGTGATTCCAACAACGATGGAAATACTTGATATTGCAGGTCTAGTAAAAGGAGCTTCAAAAGGTGAGGGGCTTGGAAATAAGTTCTTAGCTAATATTAGAGAAACAGACGCTATTCTTCATGTACTTCGTTGTTTTGAGGATGGAAATATAGTTCATGTAGATGGAGATGTTGATCCAATGCGCGATAAAGAAATCATTGATATTGAGCTTCAATTAAAAGATTTAGAATCGGTAGAAAAGAAAATCACCTCTTTATCTCGAGTAATAAAATCAGGAGACAAGGATGCTGTTAAAGAGAATGAACTTGCTCAAAAATTAAAGGAAGGTCTCGAACAAGGACTATCCGTAAGAGCTCTTTCATTGAATGATGAAGAGCTAGAATTACTTCGTTCCTTCAAT
Organism: Crocinitomicaceae bacterium; assembly: GCA_022425625.1. Lineage (GTDB taxonomy): Bacteria > Bacteroidota > Bacteroidia > Flavobacteriales_D > Crocinitomicaceae > UBA952. The sequence goes on from JAKMFD010000114.1 coordinate 5,142, forward strand.
TTAATAACAGCGAAACCAGTTATGTATGTATGTAATGTTGATGAAGCATCTGTTCAAACGGGAAATCATTTTGTAGACGAAGTAAAAAAAGCTGTCGCAGATGAAGATGCAGAAGTGCTGGTTATAGGTGCGAAGATAGAGGCAGATATTACTGAGTTGGAAACTTATGATGAGCGCAAAATGTTTTTGGACGAGCTTGAGCTTGAAGAACCCGGAGTTCATCGACTTATTCGTTCTGCTTATTCATTATTGAATTTACAGACCTATTTTACAGCGGGAGAGAAGGAAGTCCGAGCATGGACGATCAAGGAAGGTATGTCTGCGCCACAAGCTGCGGGTGTTATCCATACCGATTTTGAGAAAGGTTTTATACGTGCAGAAGTAATGAAGTATGATGATTTTAGTAAACTTGGTTCAGAACAAGCTGTTAAAGAATCCGGTAAATTTAAGGTTGAAGGTAAAGAGTATATCGTGCAAGATGGTGACATTATGCATTTTAGATTTAATGTTTAAATAGAAATTATAAAAAAATGATACAAGCAAATAATCCTGATTTAGAATCTTGGGTAAAAGTTCCTAAAGAAACCGATTTCCCAATTCAAAACTTACCGCTAGGTGTATTCAAAACAGATCAACTCGAGCCAAGAGTTGGTGTTAGAATAGGTGATTCAATTTTAGATTTAAAAACTCTTCATGTCTTAGGTTATCTTGATAATTTACCTTTTTCTATTGAGTCGTTCGATACAGACTCCTTGAACCTTTTGATGAAAAAGGGTAAAATAGCGGCTAGAAGATTACGCGATCGAATATCTGAATTGCTAAATAAAGAAAATAATGAGCTTCAAAATAACAACCATCATGTTCAACAGGTCTTAATTGATGTTGCGGCTGCAGACGTACTTATGCCTATTGAAATAGGAGATTATACAGATTTTTATTCGAGTCGAGAGCATGCTACCAATGTGGGTACTATGTTTAGGGACCCGAACAATGCATTGCTTCCTAATTGGCTCCATATACCTGTAGGATATCACGGCCGTTCTTCTTCTGTAATTCCTTCAGGTCAAAATATCCACAGACCAAAAGGACAAACCAAGCCCAATGAAGATCAAGGTCCGGTATTTGGTCCATCTAAAATGATTGATTTTGAATTAGAGATGGCTTTTGTAACATTTGATGGTAAGCCTCTAGGTGATTCAATAACGACAGAGGAAGCTGAGGATTACATCTTTGGAATGGTTCTATTCAATGACTGGTCAGCAAGAGATATTCAAAAATGGGAGTATGTACCTTTAGGGCCTTTCTTGGCAAAGAATTTTGCATCTTCAATATCTTCATGGGTGGTGAGTCTTGATGCCTTACAACCATTTAGTGTTGATACCCCAAATCAAGATCCGGAAGTACTTGATTACTTAAAATTTGAAGGAAAAAAATCTTACGATATACATTTGCAAGTAGCAATTACTCCTGAGCGCGCAACGGAAACAATAGTTGCGAATTCAAACTTCAAATACATGTACTGGAATATGGCACAACAGCTTGCGCATCATACCGTAAACGGTTGTAATGTTAGAGGTGGGGATTTATTGGGTTCAGGCACAATTTCTGGTCCAACTCCTGATTCTTACGGTTCCATGTTAGAGCTTGCATGGAAAGGTACTAAGCCTATCCCAATGGCAGACGGAACTGAAAGGAAATTTATTCAAGATGGAGATACTGTAACGATGCGAGGCTTTTGTAAAAATGAAAAAGTCCGAATCGGATTTGGAGAAGTTGCCTCAAAATTATTACCTTCTAAGTAAATGAGTCAAATACCTTTAGAAACAACATTAAATCTCGAAAAAGAACGCAAAGAAATATTAAATGCGTTCAGGGGGTTGATGCGTGCTTCAAAGGATCGAAACAAAGAAGAGACAAAACTGATTAGAAAAGCTTTCGATGTAGCCTTAGATGCACATAAAGAAATGCGTCGGAAATCAGGTGAACCATACATTTATCATCCAATTGCTGTTGCAAGAATTTGCGCCGTGGAAATGGGATTAGGTCCCACATCAGTTGTTTGTGCATTATTGCACGACACGGTTGAAGACACCCATATTACCTTACAGGATATCGAGGATCTATTTGGATTAAAGGTTAGGTTAATTATTGATGGTCTTACAAAAATACCTGATGTATTCGATGAGAATGCCTCAATTCAAGCTGAAAACTTCAGAAAGATGATTCTGACCATTTCAGAGGATTTCAGGGTTGTACTTATTAAACTCGCAGATCGCTTACATAACATGCGAACCTTAGGAAGTATGAGGTCAGATAAGCAGCTTAAAATTGCTTCTGAAACAAAATTCTTGTATGCACCTTTAGCGCACCGTTTAGGTTTATATTCCGTAAAGACGGAGCTCGAAGATTTGTCAATGAAATATTGCGAATCCGAGGCTTACACGGATATAGAAACTAAATTAGCAAAAACGAAAGAGGTCCGTGCTCGGTTTATTCGAAGGTTCATCGCTCCAGTGAAGGAATCCTTAGCTCATGAGGGTTATGTTTTTGATGTGAAGGCAAGAACAAAGTCCATTTCTTCTATTTGGAAGAAAATGAACACTAAGGATATTCCCTTTGAAGAAGTCTTCGATGTTTTCGCAATTCGAATCATTGTGGATACACCTTCAGAGTTGGAAAAGTCAGATTGTTGGCGCATCTATAGTATAGTTACTGATTTTTATCAACCTAGTCCAGAAAGATTGCGGGATTGGATTTCAACTCCAAGAGCTAATGGATATGAATCACTTCACACGACGGTAATGTCCCCACAAGGAAAGTGGGTTGAGGTACAGATTCGATCTAAGAGAATGGATGAAATCGCTGAAAAGGGATTAGCAGCCCACTTTAGGTATAAAGAGTCACCTAATGACGATAACAAGCTTGATAGGTGGATAAGCGAAATCCGTGATTTGCTCGAGAGTTCGGATGCGGATGCTATTGATTTCGTGAATGATTTCAAATTAAATCTTTTCAATGAGGAGATTTATGTATTTACACCTAAAGGTGAATTACGCGTATTGCCAATAGGTTCTACCATACTAGATTTTGCATATGACATACATACCGATATCGGTGCTTCGTGCATAGGAGCAAAGGTTAATAATCGTTTAATGCCATTATCTTATGAGCTTCAAAACGGTGATCAGCTTGAAATTATTACTTCCTCAAAACAAAGGCCTAAGGACGAGTGGTTGCGATTTGTTGTTACAGCTCGTGCTAAGTCAAAAATAAAATCTTCACTAAATGAAGAGCGTAATCTTATTGCTCAGGATGGAAAGGAAATTCTTGAACGTAAGTTTAAGCAATTCAATCTGCGTATGGGTTCTGAAAACATCATGTTTTTGGAAAAGCACTTTGCTATGCCTACGATTACCGAGCTTTATTTCAGGATAGCAAAAGGAAAAATAGACCTATCTAAGCTTCGTGAAATAGACCAGGTAAATGGACTATTCAAAATTGAAAAAAAGCCTACACGTCGAAAAAACAAAAGTATTCAAGATTACGAATCCGAGTTTGTTTCAATGGATTCAAAGAAGGCTACACTTCGTATAGGAGATGATTTTCAAGGATTTGATTACCAAATGGCTAAATGCTGTAACCCAATACCAGGTGATAAGGTTTTTGGTTTTATTACGGTATCATCTGGGATAAAAATCCATAGATTTAATTGTCCCAATGCGGTAAATATGATGTCAAAAATGGCTTATCGATGTATAAAAGCCAGATGGAAGTCAGATGATATGGTTGAGAGGGTTGCAGCCATCAAAATTATTGGAATTGATCAATTTGGATTGGTTAATAAGATTACGGAAATCATTTCGAATCAGATTAATATTAATATGAAAAGCATTTCTTTTGAAACGAATGACGGGGTGTTTGAAGGACGTATAAAGGGTCTTGTATATGACACTGGTCACCTCGAGCAGCTTACACGAGAATTTGAGCAAGTTGAGGGAGTGAAGCGTGTTGTTAGATGGGGAGAGGAAGAGTCTGAATATGATTAATTATCAAGCTCAGCTAAATCCCTTGGTCTTAAGTAGGGGTTCCAGCTAAAGTTTTTAATCCATTTATCCTTTTCTACAACTTGATCAATAGGATAAAATATTCCCGTTGGCTGTGTACGATAGGTTATCCCTTTTACTTCCCCGCTGTCGAGGTGAACGGTAAGTGTTGCTGCCTCTAATTTGTTTAAACCCATTCTTTTTATGGTGAGTAAGCTATCTGTGGACTCTTCATTTTCTGGGTAGTAAATACTTGTAGCTGAGCCGAAAACATCAGTTTGAACAAGCTTACCCTTTTCCATCATAGCAATAATTGTCTTGCCAGATATTTGATTATAAATGATTCCAGAATCCAGCTCCATTAGCGCAGAGGCATTGTTGTAAATATCGATATGTTCTATAACAGAATCTTTCAGGTGAATTTGAATTGAATCACCTTTAAGTTCAGCATTTTCTGACCACACAATAGGGGATTTATATAATGTCATGATATCCTTTAATTCAACGAATACTAATGAATCAGCTTTTGCTTGAATTTGCTCATTGAATATTTTAACACCGTAGTAGGCAAATATTTTTTTCTTACCATCTAAACTGTCTGGTAAGATCTCAAGCGTATCACTGTGTATATAAATGGTGTCTTCTTCCTGGATCACTTCAGCAATAACACAGTCCGAAACAAAAGTTTCATCGGTAGATTCATCCTTGAGGAGATAATTAGATTGTATTCGGAGTTTTTTTTCTTTTTCTGAAAAATGGACGTTTTGTTTGGCTTCAATTTTCTGAAGACTGTCGTTATAAAAAATAGTATCAGCGTATAAAATCTTTTTTGGATCTTTTAGCATGGCGTCTCCATGCAGGTAACCTTGGTTATTCTTAGTATGATACCATCCAAAGTTGGATTCAATATCAATACTATCTTTTGTTATGAATGTTTTACCAAAGAAATAACTTTTTTTTGTGGCATAATTAAAACGTAGGGTATCGGTCTCCATGCGTAAGTTGTCATTTTGATAACGGACACTATCTACAAAGTGATAGTCTTTTGTGTCTGGGTAGAAATAACCTACTTTACTTGTGATACGTTCATTGGAATTCATTTTCTGAATGCTTCCGAAACATCTATATGTTGCTCTACCTGATTTTGAATCATAATCTATACTATCCGTGGTGAGTTTATAGTCACCATCTCTCATTTTTACCCGTCCCCAAAGTTTTGATTTATCTTCGATACCATTAAAATATGCAGAGTCACAGAATATATTTAAGGTCTCTTTTATAATATGAACATTTCCATAAGCTCGGACGATTTGTGCATCTTCAAAGTAGTAAGCACTATCACAAAACATAATGTTTTCTTGATATTCAAAATTCACATCGCCTGCTAATTTTAGTAGATCATTTTCTTCAAAATAGTGTGCTTTTTTTGACCCTGGCAATAACTTTAGTACTTCTTGAGCACTAAAAGTGTTACTCAAAAAAAATGCGCTTAGTAAAAGCGCATAATTTAATAAGTGCTTTTTCAAAATCATTTTGTGTTATCTAACGTTTGTTTTCTGTCAGGCCCAACTGATACAACGTGAATTGGAACATTTAATTGCTTTTCGAGATAATCTACATATGATTTAAAGGCATCAGGAGCGTCTTCCATTCCTTCTAATTTGGTAAGATCTTTTCTCCAACCTGGAATAGATTCATATACTGGTTCAATGTCATGGTCATTAATATCAAAAGGAAAGTGTGTTACTTCTTGACCTTCAATAATATATTTTGTGCAAGCTTTGATTTCATCAAAAATGCTTAGTACATCTCCTTTCATCATGCACAACTCACTAACACCATTAACCATAATGGAATATTTGAGTTGAACGAGGTCAATCCAACCACATCGTCTTGGACGTCCTGTTGTAGCACCGAACTCGTGTCCTTCTTTTCCCATGTCTTTGCCATCTTGATCAAATAGCTCAGTAGGGAAGGGACCACTCCCAACTCTAGTGCAATATGCCTTAAAAATCCCAATCACCTTACCGATCTTAGTCGGGGGAACACCAAGACCAGTACAGGTCCCTGCTGTAATGGTGTTTGAAGATGTTACGAAGGGATAAGTTCCAAAGTCTATATCAAGCATAGTGCCTTGAGCCCCTTCTGCTAAAACTTTTTTTCCGCTTTTAACAGCTTCATCAATATATATTTCACTATCCACAAATTCGAGTGTTTTCATCGCCTCTATTCCTTCAAACCATGAACGCTCTAATTCATCTAATTCATATGAAAATTCTTTATAGTGACTTAAGATGTTTTTATGTTTATCAACAAGTGCTTTATATTTTTGCTCAAAATTCTTCGAAAGTATATCGCCAACACGTAAACCATTACGGCCGGTTTTATCCATGTAAGTTGGCCCAATACCTTTCAATGTAGATCCAATTTTATTTTTTCCTTTTGCCATCTCTGATGCCGCATCTAAAAGTTTATGCGTCGGGAGTATGAGATGGGCCTTTTTAGATATAAGTAAACGTGACTTATATTCAACATTATATGGTGCTAATTTGTCCAGTTCGTCTTTAAATATTACGGGGTCAATTACAACACCATTTCCAATTAAATTCACAACTTCAGGATGGAATATACCAGATGGGATGGTATGCAATACGTGCTTAATACCTTCAAATTCAAGAGTGTGCCCTGCATTAGGCCCTCCTTGAAACCTTGCAATAATGTCGTAGTTGGGTGTCATAACGTCAACAATTTTACCCTTACCTTCATCTCCCCATTGAAGACCTAATAATACATCTACATTCATTATATTTTACTTAAAATAGTTTGCTGCAGATTCTACTGAATCATACATAGAAAAAACATCATTCATTTTTGTGATTTTGAATAATGTTGAAATTAATTTGTTTGGTGCGCACATGAGTAAATCTCCATTTTGGATACGGCATTTCGTCATCGTTTTTACAAATACTGCTATTCCTGTTGAATTTATGTGCGTGAGTGCTTGCATGTCAAAAATTACATTATGAATAGTTAATGTAGCTAAGGAATCTTTTAAAATTTCTGCGTCAGCTTCAGAAAGAATTTTGCCTTGAAGCTGAAAAACTAAACAATTGTCCAAAGTGATAGATGTGACCTTTAAATTCATTCTTTAGATTTTTTATTTTTTGTTCCATAAAAATATAAGGAATGGTGCTGTATTGTCATATCAAACAGAGACTCAATAGTACTTTTAATTTGCTGTATTCTAGGATCGCAAAATTCAAGTACCTCTCCGGTATCCGTACATATAACATGATCGTGTTGTTTTGAACCATGTGCTTTTTCAAATTGTGCAATATTTTTTCCAAATTGATGCTTGCTAACCAGATTACATGCCAACAAAAGTTCAATTGTATTGTATAGAGTAGCTCGAGAAACTCTGTAATTGTGGCTCTTCATTTTAAGGTAGAGTGATTCGATATCGAAATGACCATCATGTGCATATATCTCATCCAATATGGCGAAACGCTCTGGGGTCTTCCGATGTCCATTCTTTTCTAAATAAGCAGAAAAGATTCCTTTGACAGTCTCTTGTAGTGTACTTTCACTCATAGCAAAGAACAAATTTACAATATAAATTCATTTGGTTTTCCAATAACCGGAAATGGTTTTCATCTCTTTTCAACACTTCCCAAAAAAAAGACATAAAAAAAAGGGGAGAGGCTCCCCTTTTCACAATATTTAGATCAAGACTTATTTCTTCTTGTCCATTTTTTCTTTCAACTCAGCTAATGCATCAAGATCTCCAAGTGTAGATTTTTCTGCATTTTTATTAATTGCATTGAGATTGTTTGCATTTGATTTTCTAGATGGTCTAGAAGATGTTGCAGGTTCAGCATGCTCTTCGTGTGTTCTAATGTGCGAAACAACGATTTTACGTGCATCTCTGTTAAATTCAATAACCTTAAAATCAAGTACTTCTTCAACACCGGCATTGTTTCCATCTGCTTTCTTTAGGTGTTTTGCTGGGCAGATCCCTTCTAAACCGTAAGGCAAAGAAACGATTCCTGATTTGTCCTTCATTTCAATTATGGTACCGTTATGAACAGTTCCTTCTGCGAATGTCGCTTCAAATACTTCCCATGGATTTTCCTCAAGCTGTTTGTGTCCTAAAGAAATTCTTCGGTTTTCCTGATCTATTTCAAGTACAATTACCTCCATTGCTTCTCCTGTCTTGCAGAATTCAGATGGATGCTTGATTTTCTTTTGCCATGAAAGGTCTGAAATATGGATTAATCCATCAACACCTTCCTCCAATTCTACAAATACACCAAAGTTTGTAAAGTTTCTAACTTTCGCTGTATGTTGCGTATTGACTGCATATTTAGTATCGATATTACTCCATGGATCTGGCATTAATTGTTTGATACCAAGAGACATCTTTCTTTCTTCACGATCGAGCGTTAAAACAACAGCCTCAACTGAGTCTCCAATTTTCATGAAATCTTGTGCAGAACGTAAATGTTGTGACCAGCTCATTTCTGAAACGTGAATCAAGCCTTCAACACCTGCAGCAATTTCAATAAATGCACCGTAATCAGCCATCACGACTACTTTACCAGTTACTTTATCTCCAACAGCTAACTCAGCATCTAATGAATCCCAAGGATGCGGTTGTAGTTGCTTTAATCCAAGTGCAATTCTTTTCTTCTCATCATCAAAATCAAGAATAACTACATTGATTTTAGAATCAAGTTCTAACATTTCTTCAGGATGCGAAACACGACCCCAAGAGAGATCTGTAATGTGAATCAATCCATCAACACCACCTAAATCGATGAATACACCATAAGAGGTAATGTTTTTGACGATACCTTCAAGAACTTGTCCTTTTTCAAGACCAGAAATGATTTGTTTCTTTTGTTCTTCTAGTTCTGCTTCGATGAGCGCTTTGTGAGAAACAACAACGTTTCTGAATTCTTCATTGATCTTAACAACTTTGAATTCCATGTTCTTTCCAACATATACATCATAATCACGGATTGGCTTAACATCAATTTGCGAACCAGGTAAGAATGCTTCGATACCGAATACATCCACGATTAATCCACCTTTAGTTCTACACTTTACGTGACCTGTAATAACTTCTCCAGTTTTTAATACTTCATTAACACGAATCCACGCACTGTGCATTCTTGCTGTTTTGTGAGAAACAATAAGTTGTCCTGTTTTGTCTTCTCTACATTCAACATACACGTCAACTACATCACCAACTTTAAGATCCGCATTGTAACGAAACTCATTTGCAGCAATAACACCCTCAGATTTGTATCCGATGTTAATGATTACTTCTTTTTTAGTGAGATGTACGACCGTACCTTGGATAACCTCTTTTTCGTTTATTGACGTTAAGGTTTTTTCATAAACGTCAGACATTTCTGACCTTTCTACTTGACTGTACCCATCTAATTGAAGAGCTTCCCAGTCAAAATCTGCAGTTCCCTGCGTTGTTTTTGTTGTTGCCATGGGGCTTTAAACATTTGTATTTCAAGTCTCCTCAAACCTTGAAAGAATTTATAAAGATCACGTAATTAAAGGAGTGTGACCATTTTCAGAGTGCAAAGATAGTGATTTCTTTATAATAATAAAGAGATTCGAGGCAAATACTAAAAAAATAAATTAGTACAATCTTTAATTGTCATTTGGATTGTTTGGGAACTTTGAGATCATCTTGAATTTACCTTGCTGCATTTCTAAAGTAGTCTTCCATAAATCATCAAGATTTGTGTCAAGAATAAGCTCATGATTTACGTTGTTTACAGTTATCCAAGAATTTTCTTCTAATTCAGAATCTAGCTGTTCTTTGTCCCAACCAGAATAACCAATGAAAAATCTAATTTTATTTTTTGTTTCTGGATTTTCTTTGAGAATGGCGCATATCTGATCAAAATCACCACCGTAGTAAAGTTCTTTTTGAATTCTCAAGCAATTGTTAACTTTTGCACCCAAGGAATGAATAAAGAATAAGCTATCTTTAGAAACAGGCCCCCCAAAACCAATTTTTGCATTGATGTCAGGAAAATTAGAATCAATTTTATGTAGGTCAATCTCTGTATAGTTGTTCAATACAAATCCAAAAGTACCATCTTCATTATGTTCGCAAAGTACGACAACAGAACGTCCGAAATACGGATCGTTTAAGAAGGGATCAGAAATGAGCACACTTCCTTTTTTAGGTTGCTCATTATTGGTAAATGAAAAGTTGATTTTTTTCATTTTACAAAGGAACAAAAAACACAAATCACGGCAATAGCAATTCGTACATTAAATAGATTTTTAATTTTGTAACTATGAAATATGGAGCTATTGATATTGGAACGAATGCTGCCCGTTTGCTGATAGGTGAGGTTGTTCATGATTCTGGAAGGTCTTTTGTAAAAAAGATTTCTTACACAAGAATACCGCTACGCTTGGGTTATGACGTTTTTTCTTTAGGTCGAATTGATGTTAAGAAGAAGCTCAACCTAATAAATACGATGAAGGCGTTTGAAATTATAACTGACATTTTTGAGGTTAAGAAATTGAAAGCTTATGCAACTTCTGCAATGCGCGAAGCTGAAAATGCAGCGCAAATAGTGACTGATATAAAAAGTGCAACTGGGATTGATCTTAACAT
>JAKMFD010000118.1 GCA_022425625.1 Crocinitomicaceae bacterium
GAAAGAGGTTTTGATGAAAAAAGAGAATCAAAATCAGGAAAAAACAGTGAAAAAAGTAACCAAATTCTTTTTAATGAGTATAACAAAGAAAAATTGAAAAAAATTGAATTATTACGCTTTGCAGAGCCTTCTTATAAAAAATATTATAAAGAGAAAGCAAACGAATATTTCGATGAAAATTAATATTGGTGAATACTATGAGTAATAAGTATAGTGTTATAGAGTCTTTAAAATTATCTTCTACATATAATTCCGTTGCAGATATTGAAAGGTTAATAGATAAAGTTTGTAATAGTGTAGGTATAAACGAAGATGCTTATGGTAATGTTTTAATAGCTGTCACTGAAGCTGTCAACAACGCTATTCAACATGGAAACAAAGAAAACGAAGCATTAACTATTAACGTATCCGTTTCTGATAATATCGAAAAAGTTTGTTTTTCTGTAAAAGATGAGGGGCCAGGTTTTGATTTTGACAATTTACCAGACCCAACAGCTCCGGAAAACCTATTAAAGGAAAATGGAAGAGGTATTTTTCTAATGCGTAACCTAGCAGACGAAGTTGAATTCACAGGTGAAGGCAATGAGGTTTGTTTGTTTTTTAATAAATGATCACTTTTCATTTTGAGGCCCATAAACCCTTTGAATTAGAATCAACGAAATACAACCAAAAAATAAGTTATTTAATTGATAGTGAGGGGTTTATAGAAAAAGACATCACAATTATTTTATGTTCAGATGCACATCTATTCAACATGAATAAAGAGCACCTCAACCACGATTATTTTACGGATATTATTACCTTCTCATACAATACTAAGAATCAAATAAGCGGTGATCTTTTTATCAGTGTTGATCGTATAAAAGATAACGCAGAAAGGTTTAATGTTTCTTTTGATAAAGAATTAGAAAGGGTTATTTATCATGGTGTTTTACATTTGTGTGGTTATAATGATAAAACAGATATAGAAATTCAGAAAATGAGAGAAAAAGAAAAGTATTATTTAGACTATAATGTTTCACGTGAAACATAATACAATTAATATTATTTGATTTAATTTTGTTCCACGTGAAACAATAAATAGATGTTAACAAAATACGATGTTATAGTTGTGGGCGCAGGTCATGCAGGTTGTGAAGCAGCACACTGTGCGGCAACAATGGGAAGTAACGTGTTGCTTGTTACCATGAATATGAACACGATTGCTCAAATGAGTTGTAATCCTGCTATGGGAGGTGTAGCAAAAGGACAAATACTTAGAGAGATTGATGCTTTAGGTGGTGCTTCTGCAATCATAAGCGACAGAAGTGCAATCCAGTTCAGAATGTTGAATAAATCCAAAGGACCCGCAATGTGGTCGCCAAGAAGTCAAAATGATCGCCAAATGTTTTCTAATGAATGGCGCCTGCGTTTAGAACAGAACGAAAATATTGATTTTTGGCAAGACATGTGTACAGGTGTTTCTGTAAATAAAGGAGTTGTAACCGGTATAAAAACAGCTTTAGGTATAGAAATAGAAGCAAAAAGCGTTATCCTAACCAATGGTACTTTCTTAAACGGACTTATTCATCTGGGAGAAAAACAGTTTGGAGGCGGGAGAGCTGCAGAGCGCGCATCAACAGGTATAACAGAACAGCTTGTATCTTTGGGATTTGAAGCAGGAAGGATGAAAACAGGGACGCCACCAAGGGTAGATGGTAGGTCTTTAGATTATTCCAAAATGGAAGAGCAACCTGGAGACGTCAATCCGTCAAAGTTTAGCTTTTCAGAAACAAAACCATTAGAAAAACAACGACCTTGTTTTATTACGTATACCAACCCTAAAACCCACCAAACACTGGAAAAAGGGTTTGACAGGTCTCCAATGTTTAATGGTGCAATCAATAGTACAGGACCAAGGTATTGCCCAAGCATTGAAGATAAAATAAACAGGTTTGCGGATCGTGATCGACATCAAATTTTTGTAGAGCCAGAAGGGTGGGACACTATAGAAATATATGTAAATGGATTCAGTACATCTCTCCCTGAAGAAGTTCAGCTTGAAGCAATGAAAACAATACCCGGGTTTGAAAAAGTTAAAATGTTTAGACCTGGTTATGCAATTGAGTATGATTATTTTCCACCCACCCAGTTAAAACATACCTTAGAAACCAAACGTGTTGAAAACCTATATTTTGCAGGTCAAATCAATGGTACAACAGGTTATGAAGAGGCAGCTTGTCAAGGCTTAATGGCAGGGATTAATGCCAACCTAAAGACAAAAGGTAAAGAGCCTTTTCTTTTATCGCGAAGCGAGGCATATATAGGTGTTCTTATAGATGATTTAATTACAAAAGGTACGGATGAGCCATACCGTATGTTTACGAGTCGCGCTGAGTACAGAATACTATTAAGACAAGACAATGCGGACATTAGGCTTACACCTTTAGGTTTTAAAATAGGTTTAGCTGATTTAAAAAGAAAAGAACGCGTAGACAAGAAAATAGAAGGCACGAAGACATTTAAAAAGGACCTTAGAAAAATTGCTATTGCACCAGAACAGGTCAACCCCTTTTTACAAAGTATAGGAAGCGCTCCTATTTCTCAAAAAATGAAACTATCGTCTATAATAACTAGACCAAAAGTTTATTTAAAGAACCTTTTAGACCTTTCAATAGAAGCGCAAAATATAGCACGAGAAATCCATTCTGAACATGAGGAAATTCTTGATCAGGTGGAGATTCAGATGAAGTATGATGGCTATATAGAGAGAGAACAAGATCAGGCGGAAAAAATGAGTAGACTTGAGAATGTACGAATACCCGAAGATCTTGATTTTAAAAAATTAAATAGCTTAAGCACGGAAGCAAAAGAAAAGCTTTCCGAAATAAAACCGATAACAATTGGGCAGGCCTCAAGGGTTTCAGGTGTATCGCCTAGTGATGTATCTGTTTTGTTGGTGTATATGGGTAGATAGTTGTTTTGAGCCGTTTTAAAACGGTTTAAAAAACCCCGCCCAACACTATATTAAAAAAAACAAGAAAGACGCTTAAAACAAAACTATAACAGCCGTTTTTTATTGAAAAACACGAACATAGTCTACAGCCATTGTTTGAGGAAACAAAGTGTTATCATTTGGACTTCCAGGCCAATTACCCCCAACAGCAACGTTAAGAATAAAAAAGAAGTTTTGGTGAAAGGCGCTAAGATTGGGGCTTGTTATATCAATAACATGGTATTGTATGTCATCTCTAAGAAATTTTATTGCACTTTCATCCCAAATTATTGAAAAAACATGAAACTCCTCAGCATACATTTCGCCAACACCTAAAGAACTGTTGTCTCCGTAAGAAGCATGGCTTCCATTATCACTCCAATGAACAGTACCATAAATAGTCCTGTCATTATATGCCCCACCGCCTACAAGTTCCATAATATCAATTTCTCCGCAATCAGGCCAGCTCACACTCGGTATATTTTCTCCGAGCATCCAAATAGCAGGCCAAAAACCTTGACCATAAGGAATTGCTGCGCGTACATCAATTCGACCATATTTAAATGACTGAAGTCCCTGAGTCTTAATCCTAGAAGAGGTATAGTTAAACGAGGCTGCAGACTCTTCCTTTGCAGTAATCTTTAGCAACCCGTCTTCGACAACGGTGTTCTCTTCTTTATAAAATTGAAGCTCATTATTTCCCCAACCCCAAGAACCATTTCCGATTTCTTGTACCCAATCAGAAGATAATGTATTTCCGTTAAATTCATCACTCCAAACCAAATCGTAACCGGGATAATTATCAGGAGTGGTATAACCAACAGTTGGAATTCCTCCAGTATACCCAACGTCCGAAATATCAATAACCTCTATTTTTTCTATATAATCGTAAGGGGTTACATGAGCTCTTGTTTTCAGGGAATATGTGCCTGTTGTTGCAAACGTGTAATTTGCGGTACCATCGTTAGACTCAAAGTAGGTAGAGTCTCCCTCATCATAAAACATAAAACTATAAAAGTTAGCACCTTGTGCCGTGGCCTGAACCTCAACAAGCCCTTCGTCAATAATAAAAGAGGTGCTTAATCCTGTTGGTAAAATAACAGAGGAGCCCTCATCTTTAGGATCACAAGCAACACAAAGAAAGAGCATAAATAATGCTGCGAAAATATTTTTAAACATCTGTTTTTCAGTAATTTAAACCTCTTTATAGTTCAGGCTTAAGTTTTAAATACCACAACAAACCGCCTTCATGATGACCAAAAACAAGCTGCATGGAGGTGTCTGTTAATTCAATGATTTTATAAGTATTAACACCAGTGCCAAAACCTATAAAAGAATCACTAGAAACACTTAACAAGGTGTCTGACTCCTCTGTTATGCTCCAAGATTCGTTAAGCCTATTGTCATAAGGCGCTGTAAAATCCGCTAAGTTTTCAAAAGAACCAGGGTATTGGTCAGCAATTGTGTTGTGTACATATACATCTCCATTGGTAACCATGTCGAATTTATATTCATTGAGATAAAAAACATATCGATCATCATACATCCCGCAGCCAGGTTTTGCATTTTCTGGAGCAGACCACCATTCAGGAGTATAACCTAATTCCGAAACGGGATCCGGCCCAACACCAAAGTGACCAGAAACAGTAGAGTCAATATACCAAGATTTAAAGCCCGGACCATCAACCCCCCCGGTAAGCATTGTAAATATTGGGTTGTCTAAAAGGCCAGGGTCGGTTTGGTCAATCGTTATGTCTTGTGTGGTTGTTTTTGAACCACCACTATTAAACACGCTTAATGTAACTGTGTAAACACCTTCATTAGGGTAAACAGAAGAAACACTTGCTCCTTCAGCCTTAAGACCATTACCGAAATCCCACATGTTTATAATGTCGGGGTTTGCTGCTGTAAATATAATTACATTGTCATTTGTATCGGAAGGCGCATAAGTGAACAGCGCGTCTGTATCGGAAGGAGGATTCCCTAATTGAGGGTTTTCTTTTTTACATGCGTTCACTGCAAATAAAAGAACAACCGCAGTGATAGCAATAAAAGGAGTAAATATAGTTTTCATGTTTTCTTGTTATTAATAACCGTTATTTTGAGACCAGTTTCCACCAGCCAAATCAATTTCTAATGTAGGTATAGGGAAAAGCTCGTGCTTATTCGTTTGAAAGCCCTCTATAAAGTCTTGAGCATTTCCTGCTCTTACAAGGTCGAAAAACCTGTGACCTTCGCACGCCAGCTCAAGACGTCTTTCGTTATAAATGTCGTTAACAGAGTTTAATGTAATTAAAGGCATTTCAACTCGGTTTCTAATTTGGTCTACCATGGACTGGGCTACACCTACGTTGCCATTTTGATAATGTGCTTCTGCCGCCATAAGCAACACATCAGCATATCTAATAACTCTGTAGTTCACAGGGCTTGTTAAATCATTGTCTGGCAGTCCAATTTCTCCTTGTCTTTTAATGTACTTGTTATTATAAAAACCGGTATGTCCGCCAGCACCAATAGCATAACTAATAGCATCAGGGTTTGCTTGAGCAGCAATAAAAGCTTCAATATCTAAGACGGTCATGTCTCTTCTTGGGTCAGCTGGATCAAAAGCGTCGTATAGGTTTTGAGTAGGTAAGTTGTAGCTATTGCCATCACCATAAACAGGCCCTTCATATTGTCGTATTCCCTGAAAACCTGGTCCGACATTTCCTTCTAAGCAAATAAGACACCCATAACTTCCTCCTTCAGCCCCCGAATATTGTACGTCAAAAACAGTTTCACTGTTGTTTTCATTTGCAACAGAAAACAAATCTGTATAGTCATCAATAAGGGCATATGTTCCACTAGCTATCACCTCGTCAAATGTATTTGCAGCCTCTACCCATTTCTTTTGGTATAGGTATGCTTTTCCTAATAACGCCAGGGCCGCGCCTTTTGTTGCTTTTCCTTTAATTAAGGAAACTGTTTCGAGAACAGATGCAGCCTCAATAAGGTCTTGTTCAATTTGAGCATAAACTTCAGACGCCGGAGTTCTAGGGATTTCTGTTGCCTGTTGAGCACCTATGCGTTCATTAATAACAAGAGGAACGTCGCCGAAAACTTTCACCAGTTCAAAGTAATAGAAAGCTCTCAAAAATTTAGTTTCTGCTAAAATTTTATCTTTTCCTGTAAAGTCAATATTATCTTTGTTTTCCATAATGAAATTACAACGAGTAATACCAGCGTAATTCCATCGAAACAGGCTTCTCAACTCCTGATTTACCCCACCGTGAGTCATGTCATCAATTTGATGAAGACCTTGGGTGTCGTTTACACTTTCACCTCCAGCAATAGTGTTGTCTGAGGCAATTTCACTAATCCAAACAGAAACAAAAGAACCCTGAAGTAAATCATAAGCACCAACAAGGGCTTGTTCGTAGTCTTCTTGTGATCGAAAGTAGTTTTCCGCATCTTGAGTATAAGGAGGGTTTATTTCTAAAAACTTATCACACCCGGAAAAAACTAAGGCGCAGCTTAAAAGAAGCCCACTTAAAAATTTGTTTTTTATATCGTTCATGTTCTTAAAATTTAATGTTTAATCCACCCATAATTGTTTTGGCTTGAGGGTAAAAACCATAATCAACACCAGCAGAAAGTGTTCCGCCGCCAATGTCAGGGTCAAAACCTAGGTACCTGGTTAAGGTAACAAGGTTGTTTCCTGAAACGTAAAGCCTTAAAGATTCAATTTTGAGTTTTTTTAACACGATGTTCTTCTTAGAAAAAGTGTAACCGAGCTGAACGTTTCTTAGACGAACAAAAGAACCGTCTTCAACGTAGTAGTCAGAGAAAGAGTTGTTTCTTGTTGCACCAGTAGTAAGCCTCGGGTGTTCATTTGTGGAACCTGGACCTGTCCAACGATTAATCACATAGTCTAATTGATTAGCATAAGGTTGTTGCCTTTCATAGTTTCTAATAATTTCTTGGCCTATAGCTGAATAGATATTTGCAGAAAAATCAAGGCCCTTGTAGCGCAGATTTAAAGCAAACCCCATAGTAAAGTCAGGAATAGGAGAGCCAAGGTAGGTTTTGTCCTCATCGTCTCCGAAGCTAATTTCTCCGTCCCCATTCTGATCAACAAAAATAAAATCTCCTGGACGCGCCCCTTCTTGCACGACGCTAGCATTATCAATTTCTTCTTGAGTTTGATATATTCCAGCAGTTTGAAGACCATGGAAATAACCAATAGCAAAACCTTCTTCAAAACGAGTAGCAACATCACCACCCACACTAAACTGTGCTCCAGGCAAATAATCGACACCTTCAGGAACGCTTGTTACTTTGTTCGTTATGTGAGAAAAGTTGAAGCTAACATTTGTTTTGAAATCACGCGAAGGTTTATTATGATAAGCAAGTTCTAATTCAACACCTTTGTTTGAAACGTTACCAGCATTAATAATCGGCGAGGCTCCACCTGGACCATAAGAACCAATAACGCCAGAGACATCAGGCTGGAATAACAAGTCGTTTGTGTTTTTAATGAAATAGTTTGTAGTAACATCAAAGGCGCTTAAAAGCGTTAAGTCGAGACCAGCATTGAATTGTCTAGTCGTTTCCCATTTAAGGTCTGGGTTGGCCGCTCTTCCAAGGGCAGTACCAATAACAATTAAATCATCAAAAACATATACACCTTCGCCATTTAAGAGCGCACGATAAGCAAAGTTTGCGATTTGATCGTTTCCTGAAACACCATAGCTGAGTCTCAGTTTCATAAAGTTGATCGCATCTACATTAAAAAAGCTTTCTTCTGAGATTAACCACGCCGTCGATATTGTTGGGAAAACACCATATCTATTGTTGGGCCCAAATTTACTTGAACCGTCTCTTCTCATAATTCCAGAAATAATATATCGTGAATCATATGCATATTCAGCTCTAATAAAAGCAGAAACCAAACGCTCTTTAAATTCAAAAGAACCTACATTGTTTAGGTATCCACCAGGCGCTGTATTGGCAGAAATGTCAGCATATTCCCAAGAGTTATTCGGAATGTTAAACGCTGTTCCGTTTAAGGCCGCTCCTTTTCTTTGAAAAACAGAAGCCCCTAAGGTTGCTTTTACTTTATGTAGGTCACTAAAGGTCCTGTCATAATTAAAATAACTTTCAAAGGTAAGGTCACTAAAAGAAGAGCGCTGCTCGTAAACACTCGCGCCACGGTCAATGAAGACACTATCAGCAATTTCTACTTGAGGAGATTCAAGATCTGCATTTAATGCGGTATTGGCATATTTCCCAGGTCCATACCAAGCTAGAGGGCTAAAAGATTTTGCATCAACGACAGCATAGTTATAATTGAAACGGTTAGTAAACGAAAGATGTTTGTTAAATTTGTAAACCAATTCCTCTTTTCCTACAAACTTGTCTGCCACACTGTAATTGTATGCGTTCTCCATTTGTGCAATTGGATTGATGATGTCGGCAACCTCCTCAAGGTAGCTGTAGTTACCGTCAGGAGTTCTTATAGGCTCGTTTGGAAAAGCATTTATGGTATTATACAAAACAGAACCAATTCCATTTTCTGACAAAGTAGAACGATTATCACTAGAAAATAAAAACACCGAGTTTAAGAGTAGTTTGTCAGAAAGGTCCGTGCTTAGATTTAACCTAGCGTTGTATCGTGAAAAATTTGCTTTAGCGCCTCCAACAATTCCCTCTTGAGAGAAATAAGTAGCGCCTAAAGAATAGCGAGTGTTTTTAGTACCACCACTAATACCAATGTTATAGCTTTCGATAGGAGAAGATTGAAAAACGGAATCTTGCCAATTTGTTCCTTCACCAATAGCTGTATTTGCAAAAGGCATGGCCTGACCTCCAAAAGCAAACATTTCATTTTTTATTACTGCGTATTCTTCAGCGGTCAACAACCCTAATTTGTTTGCTGTTTGCTGAATGCCGCGATACATACTGAACTCCACTTTGGGCTTAGCGTTAAGACGCCCCTTCTTTGTTTCAACAATTATAACACCATTTGCCGCACGAACACCATATATACCAGCGGTTGCATCCTTTAAGACGTTTATTGATTCAATGTCATTAGGGTTTAATGCGTTTAACCCCTCAGAGTCATACACAACACCATCAACTAAAATTAAAGGGTCATTGTCCCCAAAAGTAGACAGGCCTCTTATTCTGATGCTCGAAGAACCTCCAGGAGAACCGGAGTTCGTATTAATAGCAACACCAGAAACCTGACCCTGGAGCGCTTGATCCATACGTGAAAGGTTTAGCTTTTCAATGTCTTCACCTTTAACTTTTGCTGCCGCACCAGTTAATTCTTTATTCCTTGAGCTTCCATAACCAACCACAACGATTTCGTCAAAAACTTGAGACTCTGTACTCATTTTGACGTTAATCTCAGATCGCCCAGCAACAAGAACATCTTGAGTCGTATAGCCTAAATAGGAAAAGCTTAGAACGAGACCTTCTTTTTCTTCTACAGTCAATGAGTACTTACCATCGACATCTGTAATAGCCCCATTTGTTGTTCCTTTGACAAGGACTTTAACACCAGGAAATGTGGCTTTTTTTTCGTCTGTCACTGTTCCTTTAATGGTTGTTTCTTGAGCAAAAACTGTCGCGAACGCCATAAAAGCTAGGGCAAATAACAAATTTAAATTCTTCATAAATAAATAGTTTTCAGCGTAAATATATTGTTTTTTTATTAAAGTGTAAAAACTACACTAAGTCATCTTTACTAAACCCACAAAGAGCCCCCTCTATCCCAATTGTTCATTCTCTTTTTATATTTTTGCTCAGCTATGCGAAAGGTCGTGTTTATTGATGTGGTTCACAATGTCTTGAGACAAAGGCTAGAAGATAAGGGTTTTGTTTGTATAGACTTAACATCAACCGAGCTTAAAGGTGTATTACAGGAGGTTAAAAGTGCATTTGGGATCGTTATTAGATCTCGTTTCACTCTGGATGAAACAATTCTTAGCCATGCTTCAAACTTAAAATTTATAGCCAGGTCTGGCTCAGGCACAGAAAACATTGATGCCGCTTATTGTGCGAAAAAGGGTATACTGTTGTTTTCTTCCCCTGAAGGAAATAGAAATGCTGTTGCAGAACAAGCTTTAGGTTTTTTACTATCTCTACTGAATAACTTTCATAAGGCACAACTTGAAATATCAAGTGGCCTTTGGCAACGAAAAGAAAATACCGGCAGAGAGCTTTCCTCATGCACTGTTGGAATTATAGGTTGCGGAAACAACGGCCTGTGCTTTGCAAAAAAACTTGTCGCTCTCGGAGCGAGTGTTTTGGTTTATGACAAATACAAAACAATTGAGGAGCAGGGGGTTGAAAATGTTAGTTTAGAAGCGTTTTACACCCGTGTTAATGTACTAAGCTTCCATGTTCCAGAAACAGAAGAAACAATAGGGCTTGGAGATTATGAGTTTTTTAGCAGGTTTCACGAACCTTTGTTTGTTTTAAACATTTGTCGAGGAAAAGTAATAAATACGAAAGGCCTCGTGAGGTCAATGAAAGAGCAGCGGGTAGTAGGAGCAGCTTTAGACGTGTTAGAGTATGAGTCAAAGTCGTTTGAATCCTTCTTCGAGTCAAAACTTCCCGAGGCTTTTGTTTACCTCAAAACAAATCCAAACGTCATACTAACGCCGCATGTAGCGGGGTGGACTAACGAGAGTTATTTTGGATTAAGCAATGTTTTAGCAGACAAAATAATAGCCTCGTTTACTTAGGTTTTTTCATTTCTTTCTGTACTCTTTCATAGCTCAATAGCAAGGTGTTTTTAACGCCGGGCATAGTCGAGGAAGCAAATTTGATAGCTATTGGGTAA
The DNA here is from genome assembly GCA_022425625.1 of Crocinitomicaceae bacterium. Classification (GTDB taxonomy): domain Bacteria; phylum Bacteroidota; class Bacteroidia; order Flavobacteriales_D; family Crocinitomicaceae; genus UBA952. Next base: position 10,806 of record JAKMFD010000118.1, read on the forward strand.
AGCTTTGATGAATCAATATTTTTTTGGCTGACGGCTTTTTTTTCAGGATCCAAAGGTCCCAAAAACAACAAGGCGCAACTTGCAATAAAAGCCCATTTCAAAGCACCGATGAGTCCCCCAAGAACCTTATTAAAAATAGAAAGCCAAACAAAAGAAACGAATTTTTCAAAGACCTTTCCTAGTAAACGAACGAGAACAACAACAACAATGAATACAACAACGAATGCTAGAAAAGGAATCATTACCCCATCGTCTTGGTTTACAAAATATTTTGCAACAGCATCTGAGAAATGGAAGGCAAAATACACACCAGCTGCGAGGGATATAAAATTAAAAAGCTCCATAATAAAGCCTTTTCTCCAACCAAAAAACAGCCCGAAAATAACAAAAACAAGAATACCAAGGTCTATAACATTCATGAAGTGAAATTAATAGATATACGTTTAGAAATTCAATATTAAGTCATAATTTTACGAAAGCGAGAGCGTTAACAACACTTTTAGATGTTAGAAATATTTAACGATGAGTTTTTTATGAAACAAGCCTTAATCGAGGCACAAAAAGCTCTTGATAAAAAGGAAGTGCCTGTTGGCGCGGTGGTGGTTCTGAACAACAATATAATAGCAAGAACGCACAACCTAACTGAACAGCTTACTGATGTAACAGCACACGCAGAAGTTCAGGCGATAACAGCCGCCGCTCAGTTTTTAGGAGCGAAATACCTAAAGGGCTGCACAATGTATGTCTCTCTCGAACCTTGTTCTATGTGTGCAGGAGCCTTGTTTTGGTCTCAAATAGACAAGGTGGTTTTTGCAGCGAGAGACGAAAAAAGAGGAGCAAGTAGATGCGAACCACAACTTTACCACCCTACCACTTTAGTCGTAAAAGGCCCGATGCAAAAGGAAAGCAGTGCGTTACTGAAATCTTTCTTTAATCAAAAAAGAAAGTCAACCATATAGGGTATCACGTATAATTTCAACAGATTTTTTCGAGTTATAGCCCGGTAAGTGATAAAGACAATATTCTAAAAGAAGATCAAACAACTTAGGCTCAAACCCACCCTTGAACCCCTCCTTGTTATAAAACACATCATAAAGCGACTTGACAAGATCAGGGGCTGTAACTAAACGTCCAGAAGGCCTCTCGGGGTCAAATTCGGACGTTGTTAAATCAAAAACTTTGAAAAAAGGGTTTAATGGTTTTAAAGGGGTGTGTCCAGAAAAAGCAATAAGCTCTGCTAAAAAAAACACAGGGTAGGCTTTAACTGTTTTTGTGATATTTAAGCGCAAAACTTCAGACTTTAGAAAACGAA
>JAKMFD010000149.1 GCA_022425625.1 Crocinitomicaceae bacterium
CATCATTCTGGAAATTCGGTGCCGAATAAGAAATAAGGTCGTAGGCCGCCCTGTAATTACCACCACCTTGACCAGGATCAAATCCTGGAACTTGATTAATGACATAATCAAGAGCTACAGAATCACCCGGCGTAACAAACGGTGTGAGTTCAAACTCATATTCTTTAACCTTGTCTCCAGGACACCAACCTTCCCGAGCATAAGGCCATGTACCTCCTTGACCTATGAGAGGGTTGGTACCGCAATCTTCTTCTTCAAAAATATCCCATTCAAATCGTGTTACTCCATCTACTTTTATGCTGTGGTCATTTGAAACCCATTCGCAACATGCGGCATTCCCAACTTGACCGTGTCCCGACATTCTTGTTTTAATTTTAAACCCTGACGAAGTATCTTGAAGAAATACTTTTTTTTCCTGAAGCACATCATCTGCAGCCATAGCCGAAAAACCATATGATCTAAAGTCAGACCATATAGGCTCTCTTTTATGTACGTCTCGAGGAGGAATTCCCTCTACAAAAGCAAAACTAAGGTCTAACAATTCTTGTGTGTTGTGAGCAGCCAAATCTACAATTCCTTTGAGATAGTCTTGATAATCGGTAACATCATAAATCCAAGAAAAACCATTAGGACCTAAATCAAATTGAATCCCATATGGAGTGATATATCTTGCGATTTCAACATCGTGAATAATCTCAAAAGGTTTTTCGTAGTAGGTGATTTGCTCATTAATTTTTGATTCAGAAGTAGCATAGTCAGTCTCAGAAACAATATTGCCCGTAATATCAACCTTTATTTCTGTTCCTCTAGGCGCACATGCAAATGCATCCGATATTTCAAAATGTCTATCTACAGATGAAAACTCAAATAACACCTCAGGTTCAATTCTTTCATCTTTCCAGCGCAGTACCTCGGTATATTCGTTAACCGCATCACCTGAAGCAAAACCAATCCTCATACGTCGAGCATCTGAATCAACTCCCGCAACAGGATATTCAGTAAAGTCAAACATTCCTTTAGCTGATGGCATCAATAAATAATTATTTTCACTTAAATCGACAGCAAGAGGTATATTGTCAAAGCTGTACGCTACTTTGAGATCATTCCAATTTGGATGTGTATTATTAAGCTTCTTTCTAAACCATAAATTGATGGTGTTGGCATCTAAAGCCGCAGAAAAAACCTGAAAATCATCAATACGTCCCTTCCATGAATTTCCAAGATTTTTATTTGCTCCTAACACAAAACGGTGCACATAACCTACAGATTTGGTCAACCCTGAGCCACTATGCCACTGTTCACCATCACGATAAATAAACATCTCACCGGTACTTTGAGATTTCACGAATGCCCAATGATGCCATTCATCATCTATTCCTGCCCCTGACATATCCGTGTCGATTCTGTCATACCCAGAGCCTTCTCCACAATCCCAATAAATACGACTATTACTCCATGGCATATGGATGTTTATAACTCGTTGATTCAAGGTATCATAGGCCTCGAGTATTGAGGTATTAGAACCTGTATTCCCATCACCTTTCACCCACATAGAAATGGTAAGATCATCACCCATGTCCAGGTCTGACATTTCTAGTAATGCATGATTAGAACCATCAAAATGGAGCACGCCATTTTTTGAACTGTAATTTAAGGCGTTTTGATTTTGGACAGCTTCTGTTTCAAATTCTAATAGATTACTCGGAGGCACACCTTGATCAAATGAAAACTCAATTATTAAATTATCATTACCAGACCATTCAAATGGCTGAAAAAAGTAGAATTCATTCGCCCCTATCTCAAGTTCGTTATTGGCAATTGCGTCACAATTCAAGTCATAGACTGTAATAAAATCATCCTGATGCATCGTTGTTAATTCATTATCTGAAGTACTTTTAATTCGAATTTGTGGATGAAGCAGCTCACCACCGTTTTCTATACTCGATACATATAAAGACAACGACTGAATATTACCAGCACTAAATCCTGCTGCAGTCAACTCTTGAGCAGAAACCAACATTTGGTATTTCCCACCCCATTGATTTAAATCAAAAGGATACATTGCTGTAGCATTCTGATTCTGAGATAGAGCATTTGTTATTAGCCCCTCAGGTTGGCG
>JAKMFD010000027.1 GCA_022425625.1 Crocinitomicaceae bacterium
TTGTAAAAGACCTCGGTAGATAATGAACCAGAAGGTAAATTTCATAAATCAGAATGATTGAAAAAGGGGTATAAATTGCGGAGATAGGATCTGCTAGTAGAATACCATCCATTCTAGAATGAAAAACATCATAGTTTTTACCAAGAATTAAAATAAGATGAATTATAAATCCCGCAACCGAGATATTGATGGTAATGCGCTCAATAAGTTTACGATTAGATTCTGAAAAAACATTTAAGAACGTATTTTCAACCCAGCGCTGCCATGTTTGACCCCTCATATCATCATAACACGCGTCAAGAGAAATTGTTGAATAATTAAAAATGCACAATGACAAAGCATAAGTCCTTGACTTAATGCAAACAAACTATTTCAAGGTATATGAATCAAGCGCTAAGTTCAACATTTCAATAGCATTATTAAGGGTTCCAAAACCATTTGAAATCATCTTATTTGGTCCTTTATAATTTGAAAACCATATCTCTAGGATTCTTGAAATACCATTATATTTTTGGTTTAGCTCAGCAATGCTATTGATATTACACAGGGGAGAATTAGACGCAACGGCGATAAGTTTATGATCTTGCTCTCCATTGTCTAATAGGTAAAGTACTCCAATTATTTTAGCTCTAACAACAGCGCCTCTTTCTAATGGAGGGCCTAAAATAATAATGTCAATAGGGTCTCCATCTCCACCATTTTCTTTTGTTAAACATGTCTTAGGAATCATACCATAGTTACCTGGATAACCCAAATAATTAACAACCCTGCCCTTGTTGTTTATTTTTTCCCAAGAAACCTGACCTGACTCTTTGTGAACCTCCCATTTTTCTATGGTACCTGCAGGGATTTCAACCACTGCATTGACAACCCCTTTTTCAAAATCAGGATTGATTTCTGATAATAAATTAATTTGGCGCTCATTGAACTTAGCAGACTTATTGGGCGTGCTTAATCCTCTTATTTCATTATCGCATGAATGCATAATGATGCATAAAAACAAAAGGAAAATGAAAGAATAAAACCTATTCATTAAAATGCAAGGCATGTTTACTATGTGAAATCTTCTAACAATAATAGAATGTGCTACTTTAAATATCTAAAGTCTTGCCCAGCTTTTATTGATTTTACGGTTTCGATAATCATACGAATACTGTTCTCGACATCATCCTTGTGAACCATTTCAACAGTAGTATGCATATAGCGTAAAGGAAGTGATATCAGTGCACTTGTGACACCTTCATTTGAATAGGCAAAAGCATCAGTATCCGTTCCTGTAGAACGGGATACAACAGCGCGCTGAAATGGAATTTTGTTTTTCTCAGCGGTCTTAAATATTTGCTTTAAAAAATTATTCTGTACAGCCGGACCGTAGGTTAAAACAGGCCCTTTTCCCGACTTAAGATCACCGTTTTCTATTTTACTTACCATTGGTGTATTGGTATCATGACAAACATCAGTAACTAATGCCACATCTGGTTTAATACGTTCGGCAATCATTTGAGCACCTCTCAAACCTATCTCCTCTTGAACTGAATTTACCACATATAACGTAAAAGGTAGTTTAGTTTTAGATTCTTTAAGTAACCTAGCAACCTCTGCAATCATAAAGCCGCCCATCCTATTGTCAAGAGCTCTTCCGACGTATTTATTTTTATTTAAAATCATAAACTCATCCTCAAAAGTGGCCACACAACCTACATGCACACCTAATGCCTCAACTTCCTCTTTACTAGAACAACCACAATCCAAAAATATATTTTTCATGCTCGGTGTTTCTTCTTTACCCTTACGCATGTGGATGGCTGGCCAACCAAAAACTGCTTTTACTGGACCCTTGTCTGTATGAATGTTCACCCTCTTGGAAGGAGCAATCATATGGTCTGAACCACCATTTCGCATAAGGTAAATAAATCCATCCTTAGTAATGTAATGAACGAACCAAGAAATTTCATCTGCATGTGCTTCGATTACCACCTTATATTTTTTACCAGGATTAATTACTCCTGCCACACTACCATAATTATCAATTATGTAGTCATCGACATATGGCTTCATATATTCCAACCATAGTTTTTGACCTTCAGATTCAAACCCTGTAGGGCTCGGATTGTTAAGATACTTTTCTAGAAAATTTTCTGATTTTTTTGTAATAATTTTTTTCATTCTACCTCATTAAAGTTACGTTTCCTTTCACTATTGATTTTAATCCACCTACACATGTAACGTCCAGGTAATAATCATAAACATCTGGTTGTAATAATTTGTTTCTAAAAGTACCATCCCAACCCTGTGAAACGTCTGTTGACTCAAATACCATTTCACCCCAGCGATCAAAAACCCTAAAAATTACTTTTTCAATGTATAATCCGCGAACATACAAAACATCATTGTTATTGTCGTTGTTTGGAGAAAATGCATTGGGTACAAAAACAAAAGGATCCTCACAAATAATTTCATAAACCTTTATTTCCACTGTGTCTTCACGCGTACAAATCCCATCAGAAACTGAAAGGGTATATATGATATCTTCATTGATTAAAGCATCTGTTTGTTGATTTGTAGGTGCACTCAGTCCTATTTCTGGCGACCATTCATAAGACAATAAACCTGAAGGTGAACCAAACAAAGTAACTGTTGCTCCTTCTGGAACTGCATATTCAGAAGCACTGGCAATCACCAATGATGAATCAATATTTGTTACATTGATGAAAATAGAATCCTCTACAACACAATTTTCTGAAGATGTTGCGGTAACATACACATACTGTGAACTTAATGGTTGAACCTGAACCATATCGTCATTATTTGAAACAATGATACTGTTTGGTTCCCAACCATAAGTGTATGCTATTTCTGGATTAAGATTTTCAACAAATACTTCAGAAAAATCATAAAGACAAATTGAATCTATTCCAGTAAGCAAAATATCTGGGTTAATAAAAGATACAAATACCGAATCAATCAATACGCACTCTTCATTGCTTAATTGAACATAATACATTCCGGAAATAGAAACAATAATTGATGAGTCTCCTGAGGGGTTGAGGACATCTGAAAAATCAGAATTTGAAGACCATTCAAAAACAGATGCGGTCCCTCCACTATTCGCAGTAAGGGTTACATCCTCATCGCATATGGAAACAGAGTCCAGTCCAGAAATTGTAATATCAGGTAATACAGTAACCGTTGCAAATGTAGTATCTGAAGCTGGGCACAGAGAATCAAATATGTACAAACTCACCGTATAAACACCAGGTTGTGTATACTGTGTCGTACCATCAAAGTTTAAAGAATCTAAGATTCCGTTTCCAAAGTCCCACAAAAAGTAATCAGTTTGAATAGATTCATTTGTAAAAGATACGTCAAATGGTGCACAACCAATATCATCTGGAATAATGAACGACGCTTCAGGTGAAGCATCAAATAGTACCTGAATCGTATCTTGTGAGGAACACAATCCATTTCCAGCAGAAATATAGTAAGTGCCATCTAATGAAACTGTGACTGATGAATCTTGAGGGTTATTTAAGGGATTTGAAAAATCAGGATCGGCAGACCAAACAAACTGATTTGCGGTTCCAAAAGTGTTCGCAACCAAATCGAAAGGAACATTATCACAAACACTAATTTGATTAGGAACATCAAGTAGCACAGAATCAACAACCACCACTGTAATCTGTGCAGTATCCGTAAGTTGACAAATACTGTCTGTAACATAAAGGAAAACCTCATAGCTACCGGCCTGTGTGTAGGTAATTACAGGATTGAATGTTGTTGAGTCGAGAACACCATCCCCAAAATCCCACAAATAAGTATCACTCTCAGATGACACATTATCAAATGTCACTGTAAAATCATTACATCCCGTGGTTTGATCGACTGTAAAATCTGCAATAGGAAGTATTCCTGAGTCAAATTTAAAAATGAGATTGTTACAATTTGTACTGTTATTATTTGCAGACCATGCATTCCCCGTAGTTGGAAAATCGCTATTTCCTCCACATCCTCCACAAACAGATTGATAAACAATACCATTTTTATCGAATCGAGATGTTCCGCCATCTACATGCTCTCGAGAAAACGCTCCTCCCAAATATGAACCATAAAGAATATCAGAAAAATCAGCATACATCACCATTAAATAAAAATCAAAACCATTTGGAGGATTTTGTTGAAAGGCATCTGTTGTCACGGGCATTCCTGATAGTGGTGTCGATTGATTGAGGTCCGCTCCCCAACCAGATACATATATATTTCCGCAATTGTCCACCAAAAATGCAGTAGGTGAAATATGAATATTCGCACTACCATTACCAAAACGGGTAGAGGCTAAGTTCGTGGTTAGGTTAGAATCTAATTTAATGATGAAGTTGCTGCTCGCACCATTCGAAAATGCCGCATTGTTGACAGGAAAAGTTCCTCCTACGGATTGACCCAGTAAAAATACATTATTAACTCTATCAATTTCTACAAAGAAAACCTGATCATACTGTCCCATTCCAATGTAGCTAGCACTAGTGATTGAGCTACCAGAAGGGGGTGTCTTCACAACAAATCCATCTGCGATTCCACCGCCATAATTGTTTTGGTATCCTGTTCCCATTCCGGGCAGATTGATTGATTTGGTTCCACCCGCAAAAATCAGATTGTCAGATTCATCAACTTTCACCGAATAACACGCGTCATTGCCACCTCCACCATAGTAGGTTGAAAAAAGAAGCTGTGAAAAATCAGCAGACAATTTAAAAACAGTTCCATCTTGCGCACCGGCATTTGAATTTTGAATTGCGTTAACTACAGGGAAATCATTGGAATGCGTGCATGAGGCGACTATTACATTATTGGCGTCATCGAGCATTATCTCTCCTCTAAAATTATCTCCATAATTACTCGTCAAATCCGTAAACGCTCCAAAATTTGTCGCATTATAATTTACACCATCATTTCCTGAACCGCCCACATAAGTAGAACCAAGTAAACTTGTGCCATCTGCACTCAGTTTTGAAACGAATAAATCTATTCCAAATGAAGCATGGTTGACACCAGTAGTACCAAAATCATAACCTAAATCGCCGCCATTGTGGTTTGTATTAAAGGCACCTGAGCTTGTTGGAAAATCTGAACTTGAAGTAGAACCAAAAAGATAAAGGTTATTATTCTCGTCACAAATCATACTGTGCGCTGTTTCGGTACCTTGATTATTGTTACCGCCTCCTAAAAATGTACTCCATAACATCTGATTACCATCCTCATTAAATTTACTAACGAAAACGTCTGTTATACCCATCGGTCCATTCGGAACTGTGAAATTGGAATTGATATCATAAGCACCATTATCTGGGGTTGGATAATCATTACCGTAAACTGTCCCTCCTGAATATGCTGTCCCATCATAGCCATAGGTTGCTGTCATCCCGAAATTATCGGCATTTGCACCATTGTAGGTGGCAAAAATCAAAACAGGATCAATTACCAATTGAATATCTGGATTGTATACACCCAATTCAAAACTAACCACTCCATCTGAATTCATTTTAAAAGAACATGGAACTTGTATTTCTACACCATCAATATTCTGAAATGCATAAGGGTGCTCTTCATAAATAATCCCAAGTTTTGTTTTAATCTCTAAATCACCAGCAGCATTAATTGCAAGATGTTTTTGTCCTACATACTCAAGTGCAATTTGAGAAACATCAGCACCGGGAGATACAATAAATTCATATTTGAACTGGTGTTCCTTATTTATCACTTTAAGGTCAATTCCAGAGTAAAAATCCCTCAAGAACGCCTCATCAAAAGCATGAACGCGTCGTGCCCATTTATTCGGATCGTTGCCTTTTAAGAAATTATAGTAATGCGGGCTGGGCTCTGATGTTGTGATTTCATTTGTTTGCTGACTACCTATAAAATTCAAATGAATAAGCTCTTGCCTCGCCATGGCATCTTCAGAAATAGCTAACAATGGATTTTCATGCGCTTTGTGCATGGCAGAAAAATCTTGTAAATGATAAATGAATTTATGTTGCTGAACCCAAACCTTACCACCCTCCATTGGAGACTGAAAAAGGACGCCTTGTGGCCATTGGCCTTTATTTTCGACTAAAGCTGGATTAGAGCTTTGGTGATGCTCATGATCATGCTCACGTTGAATTGAGGCTAAATCCTGACTCCGGCAAGGGACTAAACAAATACTAAAAAGAATTCCAAAAAAGAAATGAATGTTCATAACATGATTTATCTACTCTAAGATACACAATTTACGTTAAAAATTTAGTTTAAAAAAACCCTTTAACAGCACTATAAACATTATAATATTTAAATTCGCTTGAACGTCAAACCATTTGATATGAAAAATAGGATTACGCAGCTTTTTAATATTGATTATCCAATTATACAAGCCGGAATGATTTGGTGTTCAGGATGGGAATTGGCTTCAGCTGTTTCAAATGCTGGAGGTTTAGGCATTATTGGTTCAGGCTCTATGTATCCAGATGTTTTAGATCTTCATATCAAAAAATGTAAAGCAAACACATCTAAACCATTTGCCGTTAATTTACCCATGCTTTACCCGAATATAGAAGAGCATATTCAAACTATCATTAAGCACAATGTTCCAATTGTTTTTACGTCAGCTGGAAATCCTAAAACATATACGTCCCGGCTTCAAAAAGAAGGTGTCGTGGTTGTTCACGTTGTTTCGAGTCTAAAATTCGCAAAAAAAGCCCAAGAAGCGGGAGTGGATGCTATTGTGGCTGAAGGTTTCGAAGCCGGAGGGCATAATGGAAGAGATGAAACAACAACCTTATGTTTAATCCCTTCTGTTAGGAAAGAAATTACAATTCCCCTGATTGCTGCGGGTGGTATTGCAACAGGACAAGCTATGGCCGCATGTATGGTTCTAGGGGCTGAAGGTTTTCAAATTGGGAGTCGGTTTGTTGCTTGTATTGAATCAAGCGCACATGATAATTTCAAAAATGCAGTCCTAAAAGCAAAAGAAGGAGATACAGAGCTCACTTTAAAAGAGTTAACTCCAGTTAGATTACTCAAAAATAGTTTCTATGACAGTATCAAAGAAGCTTATGCTAATAACGCATCCAAAGAGGACCTTCATGATTTGCTTGGTAGAGGTCGCGCAAAAAAAGGAATGTTTGAAGGAGACTTGATTGAAGGAGAGCTAGAAATTGGACAAGTTGCCGGTATTCTTGACCATTTAATGAGCGCAGAAGAAATTATTAAATCCTTGATTTTGGAATTTAATGATGCAAAAAATAAAATAATGAATACCTCACTAAAACCTAATGATTGAATTTGAAAGATATAAGCTAGAAAATGGCTTAACTGTAATTTTACATCATGATCCGACCACTCCAATGGCGGTAGTAAACACACTATACGATGTCGGTGCACGTGATGAAAACGAACAGAAAACTGGATTCGCACATCTTTTTGAACACCTTATGTTTGGCGGATCAATAAACGTTGGAGATTTTGATCAGGAGCTACAAAAGGCAGGAGGGGAAAGCAATGCATTTACGAGTAATGATTTAACCAATTACTATGAAATAATTCCGGCTAATAATATTGAGACCGCACTTTGGCTTGAAAGCGATAGAATGCTTTCTTTAGCTTTCACAGAAAAAAGTTTAGAGGTTCAGAAAAACGTTGTAATAGAAGAATTTAAACAACGATACCTAAACCAACCATATGGTGATGTTTGGCTAGAGCTTCGTCCTTTAGCATACCAGAAACATCCCTATAAATGGGCAACTATTGGAAAGGACATTGCGCATATAGAAAACGCGGTTATGCAAGATGTAAAAGATTTTTTTAAGAAATATTACTGCCCTGCGAATGCGATTTTATGCATATCTGGGAACTTTGACGCCCCCGAAATAAAAGCACTAGTTGAGAAGTATTATGGGTCTATTCCAGGAGGTTTAAAACCAGCTAGATTACTTCCACTTGAACCAGAACAAAAAAACTTTAGAGAAAAGTCAATTGATAGAGACGTTCCGGCCGATGCATTTTATTATGCTTTTAAGATGTCAGAACGAAAAAATATTGGATACTACCTCGGTGACTTTTTGAGTGACGCAATTGGAAAGGATCAATCCTCTCTTTTAAATATTACCCTCAAAAAAGAAAAAGGCCTCGTATCCGAAATCAATGCTTTTATTACTGGCTCCCATGATCATGGGTTGTTTTTGATTTCGGGAAAATTGTCAGATGGTATTGATTTTGAAACTTTAGATTCGGCGCTTTGGGAAAAACTAAATGAAATAAAAGAATCGGGATTCACAGAGCGCAAGCTCAATTCATTGAAAAATAAATTAAGTACGGCAAAGGCATTTCAAGAACAAGGATTATTGAACCGCTCCATAAGCTTATCATTATTCGAATTGCTCGGAGATGCCAATGGAATTAATGAGGAGATTGAAATTTACAACCAAATTGAAAACAATGATATTTTGAGGTTTGCTCAGTCTATCCTAAAAAAAGAAAATTGTTCCTTGCTCAAAATCAACAAATCTAAATGAATCGAAAAACCGCTCCAAAAACCAATAAAATAGATGCTATTTCATTCATCACTCCTGAGGTATTCGAGCTCAATGAGCAGACAAGCCTGTTATGGATGGCAAAAGTCCCTAACGAGACGACACGTATTGACCTTTACTTTAATGCGGGGCTGCGCAATGGAAAAAACGCAATTGTAAGTATGACCTCATCGATGCTTCTCTCGGGTACAACGTCTATGAAATCAACGGAAATACATAGCCGACTAGATGACTTAGGTGCTTTTTTTGACATTGGTCTATCACACGAAGGTGTTATGATTTCACTATATGCCTTAAAGAAAAATATGCTTGAGGCTTTTAAAGTTCTCTTTGATTCTATTCAAAACGCGAGCTTCCCTGAGGATGAGTTTGAAGAAATTAAAGCTGAAAAAATTCAGAACTTTAAAATAAATATGAATCGAGTGAGTGTATTGGCTCAACGCTCATTTCAACAGCACATATACCATGGCACAAAATACGCAGAGCTTTCTGAAGAAATTGATCTGCAATCAACAAAACAAATCGATTTAATAAGCTTTCATCAAAAGTATTATCAAAAAGGACTATTCAAAATAGCAATTGTCGGTGCGCTAAATGAAAATCATATAGAAGATATTAAAAGATTAATTGAACCACATATTATTTCTGAATCATTATCATTTCTAAAAACTTTTTGCAACAAACCTGGAGAATTTCATATTGAGAAAAAAGATGCCGTACAAACTGCCATTCGTGTTGGAAAAACACTGTTTAATAAAAAACATGAGGATTTCTTAGATATGAGTATTCTAAGCACGATACTAGGTGACTATTTCGGGAGTCGTTTAATGAAAAATATTAGAGAAGACAAAGGCTATACCTACGGAATAGGAACAGCAATTGCTGAGACAGGAGGGTCAGGTTATTTTCTTATTGGCTCTGAAGTTGGGTCGAATCACTTGAAAGCTACTTTAGTTGAAATAAAGAAAGAAATGTTAACCTTACAGCAGGAAAAAGTAAGCTCAAATGAATTGCAATTGGTTAAGAACCATCTCCTTGGACAGCTCTTAAAAATGTCGGATGGTCCATATGCAATGATGGATTTGTTTTTGAGCGTCGAATCGTACCAAATGAGTACCGCCTTTTACAATAGTTATATAGAAAGAATTCATGAAATTGATGCAGAAACTATCATGCAAACAGCTCAAAAATACTTGAACTGGAATGAAATGTCTGTGATTTCTGCAGGATAGCAACTTTATTTCCTAGCTCTCGTTATAATACTACGTATTATGTTACGTTCTATATATATGCTAAAAGTATTTTCAATACTTATTTTTCTGAGCCTATTCAATAATCTTAGGGCTTCCCATGTTATGGGTGGTGAAATTACTTGGAGCTGCAGTGGTGGTAATGCATATGAATTTCAGCTGGTCTTCTATAGAGACTGTAATGGCGCAGAAGTAAATATTATATCGGAAGATATTCGAGTATGGAATCATCCTTCTTTGAATACAATCCTAATGAATTTTGTTTCACGTGAGGATATCTCGCCAACCTGTACAGTTGTTCCTGGTTCGCCTCCAATGCTAGATTGTGGTTCAGGAAGTGCAGCAGGAAATGGCGTAGGTGCAATTGAACGTATTACTTATAAGAGTGATCCAATAATTATTGACGGCACACCACCTGAGGAAGGATGGATTTTTACCTATGAGAACTTTTCAAGAAGTAATGCCGTGAGCAATCTTTCAAATCCTTCAACTTTTGGTATCACCTTGGCCGCCAAAATTTTTGAAAATCAAAACAATATTGCAGGCTCATGTACGGATTCTTCACCAAATTTTTTACAATCACCAAATTTTGTCACTTGTGCTGGATCAGAGTATCGCTACAACATGAATGCAATAGATCCAGATTTAGATTCCTTGTTTTTTCAATTTGGAGTCCCTTATGACTATTTTCCGACAGGTACTTACGATCCTCCATCCAATCCAATGCCAGTGCCATTTGAGCCGGGCTTTACATTCAATACTCCTACTCCATCCACAAATTTGAATGCCAATAATATCCCAGCAACAATAGACCCATCGACTGGAGAGCTCGTATTTACCAGCTTCACAATAGGTAATTTCAATATAAAAGTCACCGTTCAATCCTTCCGGGGAGGCGTATTAATCGGAGAGGTCGAAAGAGAGATTCAAGTTGTAGTATTACCGTGCAGTGACAATAACGAAGCACCAATTATTACACCTCCTTTTGCTGGCGGTGCTTTTGAGACTACAGTAAGTGCTGGTGATTTGGTTGATTTTGAGATGATTGCTACGGACCTTGATTTATTACAAAACAACGAGGTTCAAAATGTTATTATTTCTGCATCTGGTCCAATGTTTGGTGATAGTTACACTAGTGCCTCAGGATGTGATATAGAGCCTTGTGCTACATTGAATAGTGCACCGCCTATACAGGCACCACAGACTGCCACAGCTAATTTTTCATGGCAAACGACTTGTGACCATTTGGTCAATCAATTTGGGGAAAATGCAGATGTTATTCCTTACGACTTTGTATTCAAGGTACAAGATAACTTTTGTCAGGTCCCGAAAATAACCTATGCGACGGTGCGTATTAATGTAATAAATCCGGGTGTAATTCAGGCACCGGAAATAAGCTGTATTCAAACAGACATAAATGGAAACCAAACACTTTTCTGGGAACCTGTTTCAGATCCAACTGGTTCGTTTGTAGCGTATAATCTCTATTCTACTCAAAATGAATTTATTGATATTTTGACCGATATTAATGCAAATAGTTATATGGTAAGTACCGCGCCATTTATTGAAGATTACTATATAACTGTTAGCTCGGGCTGTGACGGAAACACCATAAATTACTCAGATACAATTTCCAACATTGTTTTGAATCTCAATAACCCCGGGAATGGCACGGCTATTCTTAATTGGAACCCACCTACCATAAATTCCATGCCTAACTCGGATAACTACTATCATGTTTACAGAGAATACCCATTAGGTACATTCAATCTTATTGACAGCGTCCCTATTGGCACCCACACCTATATCGACACAATAGATGTTTGTTCTGCGTTCATAAATTATCAAATCAGACTTCCTGGCACGTATTGTGAATTCACATCTAACATTACGGGTGACTTATATGAGGACCTATTAACCCCTGATATTCCAATTATCTACTCAGTAGGTATAGACACGTCCACAAACGAAATGCTCATTGAATGGAATGAAAACCTACAAGAAGATACCTATGGATATGTAATTTACACTTTTGATGACAATGGTATTTTATTTGAACTTGATACCGTGTATGGTATTGGAAATACCCAATATAGTTATGTTATACCATTTGAAGATGGCCCATTCTCATATTCGGTAGCTGCATTTGATTCATGTGAAACAAGCTCCACACCTGTTACCTACCAAACAAGTGCTAAAGCTCCTGTTCACACAAGCATGATTGCATCATCAACAGTTTTCATGTGTGAACAAGAAGCCCTTGTAAATTGGAGCACTTATATAGGAAGTACAACGGAGTTTTATGAAATATGGAGCCTTTCAAATGGTATTTGGAATCTGGAAGAAATCACAGAAGATACGTCCGTAACGATAGCGGTAAATGCAAATGAAGACTATTCGATTTATATAAATGCAATATTCACAAATGGAAAAAATGCATTTTCATCTCCAACATTATTTAATGTGCCTGTGGCTGGTACTCCGAGCTTTAACTATTTAAAATTAGCGACGGTCGAGGATGGAAATATTGAACTTTATCAATATATCGATGAGGCCGTAGGTATCACAGAAATTATTTTTCAACGTCGAGAATACAATGGGGCTTTTGTGGAAATTGGTCGTGCAGAAGCAAATGAAGACATCGTATTTTTTCTTGATGAGGACGCTGAAACTTCATTTCAAGCTTGGGAGTACCGCACTAAATATGTAGACAGCTGCGGAGGAGAAGGTGAATATTCAAATACCGCAAAAACTATATTTCTTGAAGGAGAAGCGAATGATTATGATTATATCAACACTTTAAATTGGTCTGAATATTTAGGTTTTGATGGTGGCATTGAGGAATACGCCTTATACCGATCTATAAACGGATATTATGACCCCACGCCTATTGCATTTTTCGCACCTGGAGATGAAAATTTCATTGATGACATCAATGGTCTTGGTGTACAATCAAAAGTATGCTACCGAATAGAAGGAACTGAATTTTTAAATACCTACAATTTTAATGAAGTGAGTAGTTCTAATGAACTTTGTCTTACTTATAGCTCCAAAATATTTATACCGAATGCTTTTACGCCAGGAGGAATCAATCCCATTTTTATTCCTGTAGTGTCGCATATTAAACCAGACACATATCATTTTACAATTATCAATAGATGGGGCCAATTGGTATTTGAAAGCTTTGATGCAAATTATGGTTGGGATGGAAGGATTCAGAGTAATGGAAAACGAGCCCTTAATGATGTATATATCTATATGCTTGAAGTAGAAGACGACGAAGGAAACTTTATTCAAAAGAAAGGTTTCGTATCATTAATTGAATAGAATGAAAAAGAAGTTCTTAATCATTCAGACGGCATTTATAGGTGATGTAATTTTAGCCACACCTATTATAAACAATTTATATAATTGTGGTATACCTATCGAAATTGATGTGCTTGTTAAAAAAGAAAATGCATCCGTACTCAAAAATCACAAACAAATTAACGCACTTTTCACGTTAGATAAGTCCTCTAAGTTACGTTCATCATTCAATCTAATAAGACAATTTAGGAAAAACAAATATGATGTTGTCATAAACCTCCATCGCTTCGCTTCATCAGGAATCATAACTGCATGTTCAGGAGCATCAACTAAAATTGGGTTTGATAAAAACCCGCTTTCTATGTTTTATAACAAAAAATATCAGCACAGGATTGGTGATGGCACACATGAGGTTGATAGAAATTTACAGCTCATAAAAGATTGGGTTAAAACACCTGATCGAATGCCAAATTTAGAATTAAATGGAAAAGACAAAGATCAAGTAAATGAATTTCAAGATATTCCATACATCTGCTTAGCTCCAGCGTCAGTATGGGCTACCAAAGAGGCACCTGACGCAATTTGGATCAAAACAATAAATGAAGCACCTGTCTCTATTAATCGTTTTTACCTGTTAGGGGCGCCGGGAGATTTTGAGAAATGTGAAAATATTAAAGTTGCAATCAAAAATAAAGAGGTGATAAATCTATGTGGCAAACTAAACCTAAGGTCGTCGGCTTCACTGATGGCTTCGGCAGCTATGAACTATGTGAATGATTCTGCACCCCTTCACCTCGCATCAAGTGTTAACGCACCTGTGAGGGCTTTCTTTTGCTCAACCTCTCCAACCTTTGGATTTGGACCTCTATCAACAGATTCAGAAATTATCGAAGTGACTAATCTCGAATGTAAACCATGCGGATTACATGGTCATAAGGCTTGTCCTAAAGGACATTTCAAGTGTGGTGAAAACCTTTTAGTTTAAGATAAAACTTCTTTCACTTTGTCTGCCGCCTCCTGCAATAAAACCGCAGAATGTACATTTAATCCAGAGTCATCAATAAGTTTTTTAGCTTCTACTGCATTTGTTCCTTGTAGCCTAACAATTATTGGAACAGGAATTTCACCCATATTTTTATAGGCATCAACAACACCTTGAGCGACTCGATCACATCTTACAATACCGCCAAAGATATTTATCAAGATAGCTTTAACATTTGGATCTTTTAAAATAATATGGAAGGCTTTTTCTACACGCTCGGCATTGGCAGTTCCTCCTACATCTAAGAAATTTGCTGGATTTCCTCCAGATAACTTAATGATATCCATAGTAGCCATAGCCAAACCTGCACCATTGACCATACAGCCAACATTACCATCGAGCTTCACAAAATTTAAACCTACCTCATCAGCTTCAACCTCTGTAGGATCCTCCTCTGTTTTATCTCGCATTGCTGCATAATCCGGATGGCGAAATAGTCCATTGCCATCCATTGTAACTTTTGAATCTACAGCAATAATTTTGTCATCTGCTGTTTTGAATAGTGGATTGATCTCAAACATAGATGCATCAATTCCAATGTACGCCTTGTATAGTGAACCGACAAATCTTACCATTTCTTTAAAAGCTGTCCCTGATAAACCAAGATTAAAAGCAATTTTTCTTGCTTGAAAACCTTGTAGACCTAAATGAGGGTCAATAAACTCTTTAAAGATTTTATCAGGTGTATGCTCAGCTACATGCTCGATATCCATTCCACCCTCGGTAGAATAGACAATTACGTTTTTACCGTGATCTCTATCGAGAAGCACAGACATATAAAATTCTTTGATTTCTGATGGCCCCGGATAATAAACATCTTGAGCTATTAATACTTTATTGACTTTTTTGGCTTTACCGTTTGTTTGTATAGTTTCTAAATGACCACCAAGAATACCTTTTACAGTGTCTTCGACTTTGTCAATTCCTTTGGCTAAGACCACACCATGTGAGCCCGTTTCTTTAACAGTTCCTTTTCCTCTACCACCAGCATGAATTTGAGCTTTAACGACAAACCAGCTCGTGCCTGTTTCATCACTAAGCTTCTGAGCTGCCGAAACAGCATCCTCTAATTTATCTATGACAACTCCCTCTTGGATTGCAACACCATAGCTTTTTAAGATTGATTTCCCTTGATACTCGTGTAAATTCATAAGTCAATTTTTGTTAGGCAAAAGTAATTTTTTTAAGTGAATATAAATGGAATGAATAGATTAATTTATTTAGCCTCTTTTCCACGAAGAAGAAATTTCTTTGGATTGAAAATCTTCATTTTTGATTTTCACCTCTCTTTCCCAGATATCCTCAATAGATGCCGCCAAGGCCTCTCCTTCTTCCTTGAGTTCTTGGTGCAATAATGCTGGATTAGGTAAATAGTTTTTAATAAAATTCGTATCAAAATCACCACTTCTAAAAGCAGGATGCTGCAATACGAATTTTCCAAAATCTAATGTTGTATTCACACCCGATATTTGATACGCATCGATCGCTTTGATGGTATTTGAAATACAATTGTCTCGGTCCGGCCCCCAAACAACCAATTTAGCGAGCATCGGATCATAATAAATCGGAATCTCCATTCCTTCCTCAAAAGCATCGTCAACGCGAACATTAATCCCCTCTGGTCTTCTATATTTATTCAAGGTTCCTATATCAGGAGTAAATCCACTTCTAGCATCCTCTGCATAGACGCGTACCTCAATGGCATGACCATTAATACTCAATTGCTCTTGTTGTAAAGGGAGTTGCTCTCCTCTTGCTACGCGTATTTGCCATTCCACAAGATCAACCCCCGATATTTTTTCAGTAACTGGGTGTTCAACTTGCAACCTCGTATTCATCTCTAAGAAATAAAAGTCTAGTGATGCATCTAATAAAAACTCCACAGTTCCTGCACCGGAATAATTACAAGCCTTACAAACGGCCAAAGCTGCTGCGCCCATTTTATCTCGCATTTCTTCCGTTAAAATCGCGCTAGGCGCCTCTTCTATAACTTTTTGGTGACGGCGTTGAACAGAACATTCTCGCTCAAATAAATGAACCATATTTCCATGATTGTCTGCAAAAACCTGAATTTCAATATGTCTGGGCTTCGAAACAAATTTTTCAATAAAAACAGCATCATCTGAAAATGAAGACATTGCCTCATTTTGAGCCATTTGCATTTGCTCCTCAAATTCATCGGCTCCTTCAACTAGTCGCATTCCTTTTCCACCTCCACCAGCTGAGGCTTTTATAAGGACTGGGTAACCGATTTCCTTCGCTATTTTTTTTGCTTGTTGAACATCTGTTATTGCTTCATCAACACCTGGCACTAATGGCACTCCAAAACTCTTTACAGCTTGCTTAGCTTTTAATTTATCCCCCATAACTTCCATTGAATCTGGAGAGGGACCAATTAAAATAACTCCAATATTCTTCAGTGCTCTGGCAAATTCTGAATTCTCAGATAAAAACCCATAGCCAGGATGAACAGCGTCAACACTAAGATCTTTACAAGCCTTTAATATCCGATCTTGTCTTAAATAACTTTCCGAAGAAGGACTTGCTCCGAGGTGCACGGACTCATCTGCCTCCAATACGTGAGGAGCATTACGGTCTGCATCCGAAAAAACAGCGACACTTTTTATATTCATTTTTTTTAAGGTGCGAATTACCCTTCTTGCGATTTCACCTCTGTTGGCGATAAGTACTTTTTTCATAATTCTAATGTTTAGGAATCAATTGCAGTGAGCTTATTTTTATTTCTTCCAAGATACCTCCGTCTATTTTTGGGTCTGAAAATATCAAAAAAGTATTGAATAAGCTTAAAATCTTCAATATTCGTAAAATCTTCTTGATAGCTTATCCCTGCACCCTGAGTATAAGGTTTCTGTCCAGACTCGTCTGTGCCTACATTATAAGGATCTGCTTCTCTAAATGCAGTTGCCCTAAAAGTCCCGGATTCATTGATTAGATACTCCACAAATAAATCGCCAACCGGAATGTAACTAGACTCCGAACTGCTAGAAGTAGAGTCCTCCTCCAAACCAAAATTACCTGAAATGATAAGTCTATCATTAAAAAACCTGCGAGAAATACCAAATTCAATGAGATCCAAACCGATTAAATCCTTATCAACAACAGAACTAAAATTTAAATCATACTCTTGGCTAACATCACCCAATAATGCATTTACTTGTGATTCTGCAAGATCTTTTGCAGCAGAAGCATGAGCCTCAATCGAACTATTTAGAGGCTGGAATGAACGCAATAGAAGCAAAGAGAAGAATTGCTTACTTAATTCGCTCTCCTCACTAATCACCTCATTTAAAAGTGCTTTTCCAGTCTCAGGAGCATTTAAAGCTTTAATATCGAAACTAATTTGGGGCGCAAGAAGCGTTTCATTTAAATTAAGGAAGCAGTCTATTTTTTGATTTTTCATTTGGCGACTCTCTTGGTCAGACATTACTAATTCAGGAGCCAAATCTTTTAGAGAAACTTTCGGAATTGAAAAAGAAGTGACAAGGTCAATGTCGGCATTATATGGATCTCCTGTCCAAGAAATAGTCGAGCCCTTTTGAATTTCAAAATTTTGCTTTATTAATCCCATAGCGAAATTATAAGTACTACCCTCAGAAATGGTATAAGTACCATTTAAATCAATTTCGTAAAACGGATTAAGTTTCATGTTTATATTCCCCGATCCATAGGCTTGTATCTGGTCACCACTCGAGGGATCAAAAATAATATTCAGTTTTGCTTTTGGATCAAGATTAAAATTGAGATCTAAATCCAAACCTGTAAAGTCAAATCTTTTTTCAACAACACCATCGAGCGCTAGATTACTTCTAAAATTCACAAACTCATAATCTTCCTCAATGTCAGAGGAACCATACATAGGAAAGTTTAGTATTGTATTTTCTTGGGTTAATACATTCAATGTAATGTTCATGTTTTCTCCATACCCAGAAATGTTTGCATTTCCTCTTCCGTATGCCTTTCCAAAATATGAATCACCATCTTTATACTCTGTATCAAGAATTAAAAACTGCTTCAAAGGTTCAAAACCAAAAGGAAAAGTTGTCTGACGTTTGGTGATATCATCCTCAAAATTGAGTTGAATATCGTATGACCAATTCTGGAAATTATCATGAAAAACAGAACCTATAATGGAACCTGTGTTTCCCTCTGGGTCGCGAAAAGGAACATTGTTTAAGGCAAAAAGAGACTCCTGAACATCAATCACACCATCTAGATAATAATCAACACCGAGAAGTTCAACTTTAGCATGAACCTCATCTAAAGAGAGAGAACCTTGAATTATTGGTGCATTCCAAGGTCCATGAACTTCAAGCAATCCATCTAGATCACCTGATATGTCATTTATAACATCTGGATCAACCAAAGCATTTAAGAAAGATACGTCGGTGTTGTCGAACAATAAAGCTAAATCTAAGTCTTTTCGTTTGACAAAATAAGATCCTAAGATGTTAAATGTTTTATGATTATCTACCTTTAGCTCACCTCTCAATTCAACAGCATTCAATTCATTATTCCATCCAGTACGAAGCCAAACATCACCAATTGATTCCTTTGCCAAATGAAACTGCTTTAAGCTCAAATCCCCGATATAATTAAAATTACTGTAGGGATTCGAAAATACAGACCACCCAGACAATAAGCCCTCTAAACTTCTGTCTAATCCAAGAATGGAGCTTATTTCTGCAACATCAACATTCCTGGTATACACGTATAATTTGTCGAAATCATTTTCAGATAAGCAACCATTCATTTTGATATTCTGTCCTTCCCTACTCAATTCAAATTGCTCGATATGAATGTCTTCGCTGGTTATAGAAATATCAGATTCATTGACAATTTCCCATCTATATGATTCCAACGAAAAAAAGGATGGTTTTAATAGAATTTCAACATGATCATTATCATGAATATTTGTTTCCCAATCTATTTTAGAATATCGTTCGGAAACAGGGTCCCAAGATAATTGACTTTCCAAAAGTCCATCAGAACCAAAGGTGTAAAATTCAATTAAGTTAAAACGTAATGAATCCTTAAATGATATGTAATCAATCAAATAATCTGCAAATATGCTATCGCTGTGCAGTTGCTGTTCCCCAGTGAGACCATCAATTCTCAAATCTCCTATTAGGAGCTTTGAAATATTAACATCCAGGTCAAGGTCATGAGAATATGCATTATAACTACCCTTTACGTTTGAAGCTGAGTCTAGGCCAATATCAGACAAGAAAAAATTCAATAGACTATCAGCTGATTTACTTCGGATACTAAATTCAACAAGATGATTATCTCTGATTGCATCCAAATCTTGTTGATTATCTAAACCAACTTTGAGCGATGGGAAAATAACCGCGAGATCCGCATAAAAATTATTTAATAACGGACCCCAAGAAAACTTTCCATCTATATCAGCGTCAAAAAATTCACTTTGAAGTTCATAAGTGTAAAGCCCCTTATTAGAGGCAATATTCATGGCTACAGCTTCGGTTGTTAGGGTGTCATTACCTTTATAATAACAAAGATTCTCAACGTCAATAATACCACCCCAATCTATTTCGGGGTTGCCGTCAAGGTTAAAATTAATAGCAGCAATTATAAAAGAACTATCACGAGTGAAGTTGAATGCGTCCAAATTAATTCCTTCTATTTGAACACGCCCCTCATAATTTTGATTCGAAATACCAACGGAGGCCTTGGCATTGACCTTTAGATTTGGATCATCGATATTTAATTCAAAATCAACGAACTCATTATTTAATGTTATATTTTCTAAGGTAACATCCTTGATTGCATAACCATTTAAATCAAACCTCGTTAAGGCACTTTTTCCAATTTTCAATGAAAGACTACCTTCATTATCAATTAAAATAGATGGATATATAGCACCAACTAAACTACCTAAAACATCCTCTCTCATATAGGACCCTAATGAAAACTGTTCAATAATAAGTGGATGATTGGAGTTCTTAGGAGCTTCAAAGGATAAACCCGACTCCTGTATTTTGAGCACATATGCCTCAGGCATGCTGATTGTTCCAAATTTCGTACTTAATGAATTAAAAGTAACATCAAGTTCTTTGAAATCTCCATTTATCCCAACATCCGAAAGGGCAATAAAACGATGCTCAATCAAGGATTTTAGATTAATATCATCGACACCTATTGGCAGTTTTAATGTTTCAATTTCGTTTAAATCAAAATAAGCACTGCGGATAAACTGTTGAAAATCTTTACTTAAATCACTTGTAAAATCTGGTAGTTTAAAATCGCCTTCAAGAAACGTCTTAGCACCAAAACGAATTTCTGTTTTTGAGAGCTCGAGTGATGTTACCGAATTTTTAATCTCAGATGCTACCTTTAAAACGGCATCCATCCCGTTTATCTCAGGAACAAAAAGCCCAACCTCGTCCAAGGCAATTTCAGATGGATTTAATTTAATATCGAGCAGAACCTCTGATGTAAAATTTGAGAAAGAGGCCCAATTCTCAAAACTAAATTTAAATTGAGGAAATGATAAAGAAGACTTAACGGTACTAAACTCTAAATCATTAATTTTCAACTCTTTATCTGTTATTGCAAAGCCACCATGCATTGAACTCAAAGTAATACCAGACCTTTCTTTAAAGGATAAACTTTCAAGGACGCTATTGATATTTGAACCCTCTAGCTCGAAATCAATAAGATCCAAATAAATGTCGGTAAATTGCATGTGGTTATAATCAACGCCATACTGAACGGTATCCTTCCTCAAATCGTTGTAAGTCAGGTCCATGTCCTTTATGGAAAGGCTAGCTATACTCAGTTTACTTTTGACAGGGTCCTCATTATCCTTTTGCTCAAAATAATCAATTAAAAACTGAAAATTATATGTGCCATCTTTTGCAGCTCGACTGATATGCATCTCCCCTTTGTCTATAACAATAGATTCAATAGCAATATCATTTTGAATCAGCGCGTCATGATCTAATTGCAATTTCAGCTCGCTAACGAAAAAAACTTGTTCGGCATTCGGGTCTATAACTGATACATCTTTGAGGTAAATTCTATCAAAAAAAACAATTTCAATGGCTCCAATTGAAATTTCTGCATCCATCTCCGCAGATAAAAAATGTGTTGCTTGTTTACCCAAAAAAGTTTGAACCGAAGGAATTCGAATCGCAAATAAGAATAAAATAGACATGATCAGTATCCACTCAGCAGAAATACTAACACTACGACCTAATATTTTCAGTAACTTTAACATCCTAAGTGTAATACAAAAATAACAATCTTTTGAGTGGAAAGCACACAACTATTCTGGGTATTGAGTCCTCATGTGACGATACTTCCGTAGCCGTTCTTTGCGGTTCTAAAATTGTCTCTAATTGTGTTGCAACACAAAAAATACACCAAAAATATGGAGGCGTTGTTCCAGAGCTTGCAAGCCGGGCACATCAAGAAAGTATTATCCCCGTTATTTCGGAGGCACTTGAAATAGCCGGTCTTGACATTCATGATATCGATGCCATCGCATGTACGAGAGGGCCAGGGTTGATGGGAAGTCTTGTCGTTGGATTATCATTTGCAAAAGCTTTGGCACTAGCTATAAAAAAACCACTTATAGATGTTCATCATATGAAAGCTCATGTCTTGGCTCATTTCATTGAAGATGAAACCAACCAAACGCCGAGCTTTCCATTTTTATGCCTAACAGTGTCTGGTGGGCACACCCAAATTGTTGAGGTTAAAGCTTCGGATAATATGGAGGTTATAGGTTCAACCATTGATGATGCTGCTGGCGAAGCCTTTGACAAAGCCGCTAAAATGATTGGCATAGATTATCCTGGAGGACCAGAACTTGATAAACTGGCAGAGGAAGGTAATCCTGATAAGTTTGCTTTCGCCAAGCCGAATATTAAGAACCTCGATTTTAGCTTTAGTGGTTTAAAAACCTCGATTCTATATAAAATTCGTGACCTCTCTAAAAATAACCCAGACTTTATAAAGATGAATAAAGTAGACCTTTGCGCATCCATAAGGAAGAGTATAGTGGATATTTTGATGGCAAAAATCATAAAAGCTTCATTAGAAAAAAACATAAAACGTATTGCTATAGCTGGCGGAGTCTCTGCGAACAAGGAACTGCGACGTAGACTTAAAGCGCTAGAATCTGAAGGGTACAAAGTACATATTCCAAAGTTTGAATATTGTACAGATAATGCAGCAATGGTTGCTATGGCTGGTAAGTTTGATTTTGACAATGGTAAATTCGCCTCTCAGGAAATAGCTGCTGACCCACGACTAAAATGGTAAGCTATAGGGGTTCAATTGCTTATTGAAATAATAATTGTATTTTGATTCTCTCAATTTCTCCCTTATGACACAAAAAATAAAAATTACAAAAGAGCGTCTACATACACTTGAATTTAAAGCATCTATACAAGTTCATCAACACCCTGACATCAATAATCAATTGAACAAAGCTTTAAAGCTTGGAAATACGCACAAAAGAAAAGTTAATATCATCTTTCAAGATGATGAGAGCATTAAAACAATGAATACTACAATTTGGGCTTATGGCACGAAATATGTTTGTTTTAAAGGAGGTGTTTGGATACCTAAATCTAGACTTATCGAAATTGAATTTTAGTATGAAATCAATTGTATTAATTATCCTCATAATTCTAGGCAATTATGCTTTTAGCCAAAATGAGGTTACCTGGAGCGTTGCTGCCAATAATATTGAGAACGACCACCAAAAAATTGAAGTAATCGCATCTATAAAAGATGGTTGGCACCTCTATTCTGTAAACACCCCAAAAAGTGCAGGTCCAATTCCAATATCAGTTGTTTTAGATAAATGCAAATTTGTCAAATTAAAAAGTGCCTTTGTTGAAAAAAGTCAAGCTATTCAAAAATTTGATGCCAATTTTGACTCCGATGTTTTTATATTTGAAGACGAATTCCGTGGGGAGCTAGAAGTTAAAGTGAAAAAGGATACAACATTGTCAGTAACCGTAACATATATGGTTTGCAACGAAATTATGTGTCTACCTCCAATTGATGAAACGCTTCACATAAAATTAAACATAAATGAATAAGATATTTCAATTAGCACTACTCGCTATAGTTTCAATTACTAGCGGGGGTTTATTATCTCAAATCGAACTTCCTGAAGACAAGGTGAAATCAGCAATTAGCTTGATTCAAAATGATTGTAATCTAGAGGTTGTTGTAGATGTAGATATTGTCGAAGGCTGGCATATAAATTCTCATGTACTGCCTGAAGGCTCGTTTTCAATCCCTACTAATATAACAATTGAAAAAAGTAACAACTATAATTTTAGAGGTGGGATAATTGAACCCGCACCAATTCTAGAATTTGATGAAATGGCGGATGAAATGATGAGCTATCATCATCACAAATTCACGCTGAAGAAAAAAGTAATCTCAAAATCGAGAGAAGACTATGTTTTGAAAGGGACGTTTTCATTTCAAACCTGTAACGACGTTAAATGCTTGCCCGAATACGAACAGCCTTTCGAGCTAAAAGTAAAAGGATGCGGGCCGAAATTAGAGCTAAGAGATGAGGTAAAACCAAATAAAGCTCCTGATACGCTTGATGAATCCTCTTTGAATTCAATTGAAGACACAACGCAAGAGCTTACAAATAGTACCGAGGAAAATACCAAAGAAAAAGATAAAACAACCGAGAAAAGTAATGTTGCATCGAACGATAAGGAAGAACCAAAATCCTTTTGGGTTATATTTATAATTTCCTTTTTAAGTGGTTTTGCCGCGCTATTGACACCTTGTGTATTTCCGATGATTCCTATGACTGTCAGCTTTTTTACAAAGCAAAGTAAGTCAAAAGCTCAAGGAATTCGAAATGCCCTTTTTTACGGTTTATCGATTATTCTTATTTACGTATTACTTGGAACACTCGTAACAAGTATTTTTGGTTATGACGCACTGAATGCCTTGTCAACATATGTGACCTTCAATCTGATCTTTTTCCTGCTTTTAATTGTTTTTGCATTCTCCTTTATGGGTGCCTTTGAGATAAGGCTTCCAAGCTCCTGGTTAAATAAGGCTGATCAAGCCTCTGATAAAGGAGGAATTATTGGAATCTTTTTCATGGCACTTGCGTTGGCGCTGGTCTCATTTTCTTGCACAGGCCCTATAGTAGGTACTTTACTTGTGGAGTCAGCGACAATTGGGGGAATGGCACCATTTGTTGGAATGTTTGGCTTTTCATTAGCATTAGCATTGCCATTTGGCCTTTTTGCAGCTTTTCCTGGCTGGATGAACTCCTTACCTAAATCAGGTGGTTGGTTAAACACCGTGAAGGTAGTGCTTGGGTTTTTAGAATTTGCCTTTGCTTTTAAATTCCTATCTAATGCAGATCTTGTTGTAGATGCGCACCTTTTGGAAAGAGAATTATTCATCGCAATTTGGATAGGTGTGTTTCTTGCATTGTCACTTTACCTTTTTGGTTTCATTCGAATGCCACATGATAGCCCTGTTGAATATTTATCGGTTGGGCGAACCATGCTTGGTCTTTCCTCGTTAATATTTGTAATCTATCTGCTTCCTGGTATGTGGGGCGCACCTCTTAATCTAATAAGTGGCTTCCCTCCTCCCACCACCTATAGCGAGTCTCCGCAGGGCGTTGGCGGCGGAGGCACGGGTGCTCCGGCACATATTGAAGGTGAGGAAACCCATCCAGGGCCACACAACTTGCCCTTATTTCATGATTATGATAAAGCCTTAGCTTATGC
This sequence comes from Crocinitomicaceae bacterium, assembly GCA_022425625.1. GTDB lineage: Bacteria > Bacteroidota > Bacteroidia > Flavobacteriales_D > Crocinitomicaceae > UBA952. Next base: position 24,938 of record JAKMFD010000027.1, read on the forward strand.
CAAAAAAGTTAACAAACCGCTATTTATTGACTTTACCGGTAAGGCTTGTGTGAATTGTCGTAAAATGGAAGGTAACGTCTGGGGCAAACCAGGAGTTATTGAAATTCTTAGAGACAAAGTAGTCATTGTTTCTTTATATGTTGACGACAAAACTGAACTTCCGAAAGCCGAACATAAAAGAGTAGAATATGCTCCAGGTAAATTTAAGAATATTACTGAGGTAGGAGAAAAATGGTCTTATTTCCAAGCCAGCAAATATAAAAAGAACACACAACCATATTATATCATGATTGGACCTGACGGCGAAGACTTGAGTAATGGTGGGGCTGATTATGAGCACCATGGTTCAACTCCGCTTTTTAAAAAATGGCTAGATGAAGGAATGGCCGCTTATGGAAAAGCATCATCCAAATAACCTTTAGACCTATAAATGAAGCTTTGTATTGCAGAAAAACCCAGCGTCGCAAAAGATTTAGCTAATATTTTAGGAGCAACAACCCGCCATGATGGCTATTTTGAAGGCAATGGCTATATGGTTTCATGGACTTTCGGACATTTATGTACACTTAAAGAACCCCAAGATTACAAGGATCATTGGAAATACTGGAAAATCGAAGACCTACCAATTTTTCCCAATCGATTTGGGATTAAAATCAAAAATAATCAAGGTGTACAAAAACAATTTGAGCTCATCACAAAACTTGTCGCCAAAGCAACAGAGGTTATCAATTGCGGTGATGCTGGACAAGAAGGAGAACTCATACAAAGATGGGTACTAATTAAAGCAAATTGTCAAGTTCCAGTTAAACGGCTTTGGATTTCTTCACTTACAGAAGAAGCTATTAAAGAAGGTTTTAAAAAGCTTAAGGACGCCTCAAAATATGATAATCTTTTCGCTGCAGGCAACTCACGAGCGATCGGAGACTGGATACTTGGAATCAATGGCACGCGTTTATACACTAAGAAATTTGGCAAGAATAAAACCACGTTATCCGTTGGACGTGTACAAACTCCGACGCTAGCAATGATTGTTAATCGCCAACACGAAATAAATAATTTCAAAGTAGAACACTTTTGGGAGCTAAAAACTGTATATCGAAAAACTGAATTCTCCTGTCAAATCAATCGGTTAAACACGAGATCTCGCGCTGAAGAAGGAATTGCTTATTTGACTGGAAAGGAATTTGAAATTGTATCATATGAACAAAAAGAAGGGAAAGAAAACAATCCGAGATTATATGATCTGACCTCAATTCAAGTTGATGCCAATAAGAAATTTGGATATACTGCAGACGAAACATTAAAGACAGTTCAAAGCCTTTATGAAAAAAAATTAGTAACCTATCCCCGTGTCGATACAACTTATTTAGCAGAAGATTTACATCCAAAGGTTCCGAAAATCCTTCAAAACTTGAAACAATACGAGTCATTGATTGCTCCGTTATTAAAAAAACCTATACCAAAAAGTAAAACGATTTTCAACAATAAGAAAATAACAGACCACCACGCCATCATCCCCACAGGAGTCAGTGCTCAAGGGCTCGCTGGATTTGAGGAGAAAATATATGATCTTATTTCAAGAAGGTTTATCGCTGTATTTTATCCACCTTGTATCGTCTCAAATACAACAGTATTAGGAAAAGTAGAAAACCTTGAGTTTAAAACCTCTGGTAAACAAATCATTTCACATGGTTGGCGCATCGTTTATCATGACGAGTCCATAAGAGAAAAAAAAGACGATTCAATTAAGAAAAAAGACACGAAGGAAGCGGTCTTACCTAACTTTGAAAAAGGAGAGAAAGGGCCTCATACACCTTTGATTCATGAAGGAAAAACGAGCCCACCAAAATATTACACGGAAGCCTCTTTGCTTAGGAGCATGGAAACAGCTGGAAAGCTGGTTGATAATGACGAGATGCGCGACCTCATGAAAGAAAATGGTATTGGACGACCTTCCACTCGGGCCAATATAATTGAAACACTTTTTAGAAGAAAGTATATCGAACGAAAAAAGAAAAATATTCACGCAACAGATTTGGGAATGCAGCTCATTGGAACAATAAAAAATGACTTGCTGAAAAGCCCTGAGCTTACAGGACAGTGGGAAAATAAATTGCGTCAAATCGAAAAAGGAGTATTAAAGCCTCAAGTTTTTAGAGAAGAGCTATTCCAAATGATAAGAACTTTAACCGATGAGGTGATTTTTAATTAAAGTGGAACGTAGTGATAAATGGTATTATCAAGTGATTGGTCTTGAAACACAAATACCTTCTTACTCAATGAAATAATACGCAAAATCTTACCTGGATTTGTTTGTTTGATTATTTGTTTATTAAGATTTCCTTCGAGCGCATATGCCCAAGTCCAAGATCCAACAATTGTGTCATTTTGTTCATTTGGGTTTAATCCGGTAAGCGGATAATAATTTGAAATTCTTGTAAATGTTGAGTCTGTTCCATCAATAGAGAATTGGACACGGTCATTAACTTCAAATTCAACACCATTAGTATCAACGGCTTTAATACACTCCCAAGCCGAACCCATCAGTCTTTCCTCTGGTGATTTGAAGGTGATAAATGGCTTCTCATACTTTCCGCATGAAGCAAACAAAACGAGAATACTTAATGATAAAATTAACTTCATAATTACAATTTTACACCTCAAATATATGAAATCACATCCTTTTTGGTGCATGAATGCCTAAAAGATGTAGGCTTTTTGAAATAACCTGAGCTAAATTATTACTTAAAATCAATCGATTCGTACGAATATTCTTATCTGTTTCAGGTAAGATTTTAACCTTTTGGTAAAACTGATTGTATAGCTTAACTAATTCGTAGCAGTAGCTTGTTAACCCTGAAGGAGCATAGCTTCTCGCCGCCTCTTCTATCACCATTGGGAATCTAGAAAGTGCCTTAATTACTTCTTTTTCACTTTTAATAAGCGCTACGTTTTGCGCCACTTCAGGTTCAAATACACCCGCTTTTTGTAACAATGAACTAATTCTAGCATAAGTATATTGTATGAAAGGACCCGTATTTCCATTTAAATCTATCGACTCTTGCGGGTTGAACATCATTCTCTTTTTGGGATCAACTTTCAATAAATAGTACTTTAATCCTGACATTCCTATTTGGTGGTACAAGGTCTCTTTGTCAAGCTCTGTCATATCCTCAAGATGACCACGCTCTTTAGTCATGTTTCTTGCACCTGTAACAACCTCAGACATTAGATCATCTGCATCTACCACCGTTCCCTCCCTTGATTTCATTTTTCCTGAAGGCAAATCAACCATTCCATAGGAAAGGTGATGACAGTTATCTGCCCATTTATAACCTAATTTTTTCAAAATTAAAAAGAGAACTTTAAAATGATAATCTTGCTCGTTACCAACGGTATAAACCATGCCATTAATTCCAGGGAAATCCTTAAATCTATCTATCGCAGTACCGATGTCCTGAGTCATATATACGGCAGTGCCATCTGAACGTAATACAATCTTTTCATCCAAGCCATCTTCAGTGAGGTCAATCCATACTGAGCCATCATCCTTCTTGTAAAAAACATTTTTTTCAAGCCCCTCTTGTACAACATCCTTGCCGAGAACGTAGGTATCCGACTCATAATAAAGTTTATCAAAAGAAACGCCCATCGTGTTGTATGTTTTCTCAAATCCTTTATAAACCCACCCATTCATAGTGCTCCAAAGTAAATATACCTGAGGGTCTCGTGCTTCCCATTTGATCAGCATATCCTTAGCCTCTTTCAATAATGGCGTATTTGCTTTTGCAAGTTCTTTTAGCTTTGCGTCAATTGCCTTTGTTTGATCTTCAGTTTTACCCTCCTTTGCAGTTTGGAATTTCAAAACTTCAGATTTTAGGGAGTCCTCTATATTATTACGATTCCATTCTTCAATAAGTTTTGACGCCTCAATATTCATTCGCTTATCGAATTCAACATAATATTTGCCAACAAGCTTATCCCCTTTCAAACCCGTATTATCCGGGGTCTCCCTTTCACCTTTTTCATTTAAAGGAGAAAACTTCTCCCATGCAAGCATACTCTTACAAATATGAATCCCTCTATCGTTTATGATTTGAGTGCGTATCACCTTATGACCATTTGCCGCAAGGATTGATGAGACTGAATCACCTAAAAAAATATTTCTAAGATGCCCGAGGTGGAGGGGTTTATTGGTATTTGGAGAGGCATACTCTACCATTACCATAGGTTTTGAATTTGGTGTTTGAAGACCATAGTCTTCTCTTGAGCATGAATCAAGCACTTTCAACCAATAAAGATCTGATAATATGATATTCAGAAAACCCTTTAATACCTCAAAGCTTTTTATTTCATCAATTTCATCCACTAAAAAAGCACCTATCTTTTGCCCTGCATCTTCGGGTTTACACCTCATAAGCTTTACAAAAGGAAATACAACAAGGGTTAAATCCCCTTCTACATCCTTACGAGTAGGTTGAAATTGAATCATACTTTCCGAAATATTTTCACCGAAAAGGGCTACGCTATTCTCAAGTATTAAGTTTTTAATCTTCTGCTCCATGACGAATCGTCTTAATTTATAGCAAGACTGCGCAAATTTAAAGATTTACCTTCAATGGTGTATTTTATTTTAGCAACTCTTTGAAAATACTATATTTGCTTTTTTCGGGGATGTAGCTCAGCTGGCTAGAGCGCTTGACTGGCAGTCAAGAGGTCGTGGGTTCGACTCCCATCTTCTCCACTTAGATAAAGCCCATAAATACACTGTATTCATGGGTTTTTTCAAATTTAATCACCCTTCATTTACCCTGTGTAGAAAAATTCAGTGACGAAGGAGTAATTTTTTTACCTTCACCGAATTATAAACCAAATATCTATTCATAAAATGAAAAATTTAAGCATCTTATTTATTATCGCAACAATTCTTGTTTCTTGTACCGAATCTGCTACGGAAAATGCAAAAGTTGAAAACACGGATCCCTTGAGTGGTGTATTCACTTCACGCGACAGCAAAGCTATGACCTTACTAAATAATATGAATCTATTTGCGAAAGCAGATTTCTCATATGTAAAAGAACTTGTGACTGAGGACTTTACACTACAAACAGCTGGAGATACGGCAGTAGCTGCTACAGGTCCTGAAGAAGCAGTCGCTTATTGGAATAACATTCATGGAATATACGAAGACATTACCTTTTCAGAAGGTAGACTTCAAACATTCACTTTGAACAATGGAGAAGTTTGGTCGGCTTACTTTGGTGAACTTTACGCTGTTGGCAAATTTTCAAAAGAAAACTATGCGATTCCTTTGAACGTTTGGATACAATGGGAGAATGATAAAATCGTTCGCCAGGTTGACATGTTAGATTCAAAATTTATAACTGCTGAAATAGAAGCAAGTGAAACCTCTAAAGGGTGATTTAAAATACTGAGAGATCCATCTAGTCCCTTTGAAAATAATGAAAAGCTCTCTTTTAGAGGGCTTTTTAATTTATGTATTTATTAATAAAACTTCATATAATCATAATTATCCCACTGGTCTAAATCAATTCCAAATTCTTCAAATGTCTCGGGCGTCATAATAAGAGAATTTAATTTTTTTCTTCCCTTTTTATTGTCTGATAGCCAAATACCCGAAGCTTGGTCTCGCATCAAAGTGGGCCAACTCAATTCAACACTGGTATTTTGGTCAAGCTCAAAAGATTCCAAATACGGAAAGTGTGCCGTAATAATTGGCTTTTTGGCTTCCTCAGTTTTCTTTGCAAAGTAAACATCATCATATCTGACCTCATCACCTAGTTTTCGATAGGTCAAAATAATGACATCGGTTTCATTCAATGTTGCGTACGTATCCTTCTCAATACTCTCAAGTGGCGTTCCGTCTCCCTTTAGAGA
>JAKMFD010000053.1 GCA_022425625.1 Crocinitomicaceae bacterium
GAATAACTGTTCAATATCAGATTTGGCTTGCTCATCACAGGTCATAGAAATCAGAAGGGGCTTTTGAGCGTAAAGAAATTTCCGCACACCAAAAATGATTAATAACCCAAGGAATAATACAATCAAAAAATAAAAAAGATAGTTCGTCTCATTAGCCTCTCGGTCTTTCGACCAATCATAGAAGGTTTCTTTAATATCAAAAAGTTCACCACCTTCATGCTCCTCATAATAAGAAACGTTAATATAAACCTGTTGAGAAAGTATTTTCTCACCTCTGTAATCATAATTAAATCCAATTAAGCGTAGTTCACATGAGTCCCATGCAATAACCTCAAAAATTCTTTGAGGAATTGAAATACCCTGATTTGAAATAACACTATCTCGAAATGATAAAATCTCAATAAAATCACAGGGCTTATTATTTAAAGACGTATCTGATGAAAGAAATTGAGCCGGATAATAATTACCACCAGAAATGGGTTTTGGTACTACTTTAAAATTAGGAAATGTACATGTTATTGAAAACGCATCACCAACTAAAGGCGCTTTATTTGAGACAGAGACTTCAACTACAGACTGAGCATTTGTGTTAAAGCACAAAGAGATAAAAAGATATAAATACCAAATCCTCATCTAATCATACCATTTAGTTTTTTAAAAACATCTTCATTATTAGACACTTCCAAATAATGCATTCTAGACTTCCGGCTTTCATTCTTCCAAAATAATTTATTCGCTTCAAAATGTTTTTCATGCAAATCAAGCTTTCTTTTAGAAAACCCGTTATGCCAGGTAACTAGACCTGTCTCATTATTAACAAGCTTATAAAAACCAAATCTCGGCATTGATATTTCTGCTTCATCACCAACATTTATAATGTAAACACGATTGTTCTTTTTTGTTTTAATTAGTGCCTCTCTCTGAACTTCGGGTTGCTCAAAATGAAAGTCGCTCAAAATGAACAAACGAAACTTTTTTAATCTTGCAGACCTGAGAAAACTCAAGGCATTTAATAAGTTCGATGATTTTTCAGGACTTTCCCAATGCATAAGTTTTGTGGCAATCGCCCAAATATTTTTTAAACCTACTTGAGGTTCGAAATAACACTCGACACGGTCTGAAAAAAATATAGCACCTACTCGATCTTTATTCAAAGCACAGGAGAAGCCTATGGTGGCAAGGAGTTCGGTAACGATATCCTTTTTCGTTTTAAGCTTACTTCCATAATCTAAAGACTTTGAAACATCTATCATCAAAAGATTAACTTGCTCTCTTTCTTCTTCAAACACCTTTACATGAGGCTTATTATATCTAGCAGTGACATTCCAATCTATAAAACGTGTTTCATCACCAAACTGATATTCACGCACTTCACTAAAGCTCATTCCAAACCCTTTAAATGAGCTAGACACCTCTCCTAACCGCTTTTGATTAGACAAGTTTTGCGTTTGAAATTGAATGCGACGCACAGAACGAATGAGCTCCTTTAAATTCAAGGGACTTCGACGTATTGAATGATTTTATCAATAATATCATCTGCAGAAATGGAATCCATTTCAGCTTCGTATGAAACGCCAATTCTATGATTTAAAACCGGAACTGCCATCAATTTGACATCCTCGGGAATTACAAACGCACGTCCTTCCATAAATGCTCTGGCCTTTGCAACTAAAGCAAGACTTATCCCACCTCTAGGAGAGGCTCCAAATGTAAGATATGGCTTCAGCGGCTCAAGTGCTTTTAATTTTGGAGAGCGCGTCTGATGTATAATATCCACAATATATTTCTCTATTTTCTCATCAAGATAAACTTGCTTTACCAGGGCTTTAAGCCTAAGAATATCTTTTTTTGAAATTATTTTCTGTAATGGTTTTAAGGGTTCTGGTTTAATTTGAGAACGGATGATTGCTTGTTCCTCAATTAAAGAGGGGTAACCAACCTTTATTTTCATTAAAAATCGATCTTTTTGAGCTTCCGGCAATACATATGTCCCTTCCTGTTCAATAGGGTTTTGAGTAGCCATAACAAGAAATGGCTCAGGAAGCTTAAAAGTCTTTTCACCAATCGTAACTTGCCCCTCTTGCATGGCTTCAAGCAAGGCACTTTGAACTTTTGCAGGTGCCCTATTTATTTCGTCTGCCAATAAAAAAGAGGAAAAAATAGGCCCTTTCCTAACGGTAAAGGCATCTGATTTTTGTTGATAAATCATCGTTCCCGTAACATCTGCGGGCAACAAGTCAGGCGTAAATTGTATACGTCCAAAATCCAAATTCATAGTTTCTGAAAGTGACCGAACAGCTAAAGTTTTTGCCAAACCTGGCATTCCTTCTAATAGGACATGACCTTCGGTTAGTAAGGCAATGATAAGGGCATCGATCATCGCGGTCTGACCAATTACAACATTACTTACTTCAGCTCGCAGTTGATCCAATAAAATTTTTTCTAATGCAATCTCAGCATTTAATTTTCTCAAATGTTCCGACGGATTGTTGGCTTGTTCATCTTGTGGTGCATTGGCTTCGATCATAGGACTATTTCGTTAAGTGACAAAAATCCGAAACATTGAATTTTATGAATTGTATTTCATGTTAATTCTTGTTAATCTTGTGTAAGTGAAATCACAAAAAAATAGAAAATGTCTGGAGTGCGAAGAGCAGCTTCTAGGTCGTAAGGACCAAAAGTTCTGTGCAGATTATTGCCGGAACACCTATAACAATCGTTTAAACGAAGATGTGAATTCGACAGTACGTAAAATAAATAGCATCCTAAGAAAAAATAGAAGAATACTCGCTAAATTAAATCCAAATGGTAAAAAAACGGTGCATCTGATTCAATTGGCTGAGTTAGGTTTCAATTTCCACTACTATACCAATAGCTACAGTACAAAAAAAGGACATCAGTATTTCTTCTGCTATGACATGGGGTATCGATCTGTTGAAAATCAGGAGTTTTTATTGGTACATAAACAAGAATATGTCTCCTAAGAATTGACTTTAAAAATGGTTTTAAGCAATCAAATTTATAAAGGTGCAGAAGGCAAAGAAAGTCTCATTGACCTTGAAATACCTGAGTCGTTTAATGGTGAAATTGTCATTTTTATACATGGTTTTATGGGATTTAAAAACTGGGGGGCATGGCACCTTGTCCAAGAATATTTTATTCAACATCATTATGGCTTTTGTAAATTAAACACCTCACACAACGGGGGAACGATAAATAATGGAATTGACTTTCCTGATGCTGATTCCTTTAAAAACAACACCTATTCTAAAGAAATCGAGGACCTAAAATGTGCCGTAAAATGGATTGATTTAAACTTGTCTCATTGGAAAGGACATCTCATCGGACATTCAAAAGGCGGAGCCATTGCGTTAATCGCAGGAGCACAAATAAGCAAAATTTCTTCTGTATCGACATGGGCATCAATTGCCTCAATTAATGAAAGGTTTCCGAGAGATTCAGCGTTAAACGAATGGAGGAAGAATGGTGTACGTTACATTAAAAATGGCAGAACCAAACAAGATTTACCACAAGGTTTTGATTTATATGAAGATTTCAAGAGGAATGAAAAAGCATACGATCTCGAACGAGTATGCCGGAATTATATTAAACCTGTTTTCGTCGCTCACGGAATAAATGATACCTCAGTATCTATTGATAATGGTAAAAGACTTGCCAAATGGTTAAAACAAGAGCTTCATGTAATTGCAAATGCTGATCATGTTTTTCAAAGCAAACACCCGTGGGAGAGTTCAGATTTACCAGTTCAACTTAAAGCCCTTTCTGAAAAAACCATAAGCTTCTTAAAAACAATTCAAGAAAACAAATAATTACCATGAATACGGTATTTGATTTCCAGCTTTATCATTTTTCCTTTGCAATTATTCTATTTGCTTTTACTTTTGACCCAAAGTTCATCCACTATGAATGTTAAAATTATTTACGGCTCAGATACCGGAAATACAGATTATGTAATTGAGACTTATTTGTTGAATGAGTTAAGCATTCATTTTAACGAGGTAAACCATGTAAACATTTATAATATTGAGACAGCTGATTGGTTAGATGACGTTTTGTTCATTATAGGTGTCCCCACGTGGTATGATGGAGAGCTTCAGAGCGATTGGGATTCGTACCTCGATGAATTCAAAAAATTAGACTTTAAGGGTAAAACCTTCGCAATGTTTGGACTTGGAGATCAAATAGGATACGGGGAGTATTTTGTAGATGGCATAGGTATTTTAGCTGAAATCATCCTAAAAAATGGAGGAGAAATAATTGGTTTCTGGCCAACAGACGACTATAAATTTTCAGCATCAAAAGCACTTGTGAATGATCACCAATTCTATGGATTAGCCATTGATGAAGACAATGAAGATGAACTAACCTATGACCGCGTAAAGTCTTGGGTCGCACTTCTCGATAAAATCTGTAAGGGTTAAGCTTAATTTTTAACAAAAAAAAAGCCCGGCTAAAGCCGGACTTTTTCTGGGTGGAAGATGGGTCTCGAACCCACGACCCTCGGTACCACAAACCGATGCTCTAACCAACTGAGCTACAACCACCATTTCGTGGCGACAAATATAATAAATTCTTATCATAAAAATTAATCAAAATAAATGCGCTTGAAAATCGTTATGGTCTTAACTTTACGAACTTGAAAGCAAAAATCCTCATTTTATTTCTATTGCTTGCATTATATCAACATGCGCAGGACAAGACCATAAAAGGATTTTGTATTGATGTCAAAGGTAAACCGATTGAAAATGTGTTTATTAAGGTTAATACAAAACCTGTTCAAAATGCCTACTCTGATAATGATGGAATGTATATGTTCAATGTAATTGTTGGAGATTCTATTCAGCTGGTATATCAAGCCAATGAAATTATTAAAAAGAAAAATATTTTTATTGACGAAAACATGCGTCAATTTCCCGATATCAGCTTTTCTATTCAGCAACAAGAAGGTGTTGATGTAATTCAAGATCGTGAAACTCCCTTTGAATTAGAGACACTTCCAGTTATTGATGCCCAAAGAATCACTGGAAGTGTAGAAAAAGGCTTAGTGCTCACCACAGCTGCAACTTCAAATAATGAGCTCACCTCTAACTATAATGTACGTGGTGGGAATTATGATGAAAACCTTGTATATGTTAATGGATTTCTTGTCTACCGACCTTTCTTAACGAGAAGTGGTCAGCAAGAGGGAATGAGCTTTATTCATTCAGCGCTCGTCAAATCCGTTCGATTTTCTGCAGGAGGATTTGATGCTCAGTATGGTGACAAGCTCAGCTCTGTTCTGGATATCTCATACAAGGACCCTAATGCTTTTAAAGCTTCATTAATGGTATCATTATTAGGCATTGAAGCCCATGCGGAACAAAAATTAAATGAACGATTTAGCTACATAGCTGGCGCACGATATCGTTCGAATGGTTATTTCTTAAATTCATTGCCCACAAAGGGCGCATATAACCCAGTTTTCGCAGATGGACAAATAGCTACCAAAACTAAGATTTCTGAAACTTTAAGTTTCAATACACTTCTGCATTATTCCTCAAACAACTACAGATTTAGCCCACAAACATCCCAAACTGATTTTGGAACGGCAAACGAAGCATATTCATTTACTATTTATTTCGACGGGCAGGAACAAACTAAATTCCAAACAATGATGGGGGGCGTATCATTGAATTGGAAACCCAGTGACAAAACCAAACTAGACCTATATGCAACTGCATTTCAAACTACTGAAAGAGAGTACTTTGATATACAAGGGCAATACTTTATTAACGAATTAGAGACCGATCCTTCAAAAGAAGAATTCGGTGATTCTATCGCCGTTTTGGGAATAGGCACATTTTTAAACCATGCAAGAAATAAATTAGATGCCACGATCATTAATATTTATCATAATGGAGAACAAGTTTTCTACAATGGTTTTATTGATGACCAGAGGCAAAAATATAGAAACAGAACCCTCAAATGGGGCATATCCTTTCAAGCGGATGAATTTAATGACGTATTAAGTGAATGGCGCTTAATTGACTCAGCGGGTTACAGTATTCCTCAGAACAACTCAAATGAAATTGAATTGTTTGAAACGATAAAAGGTGATCTTTCATTGAGTAATCAAAGATATACTGGCTTTCTTCAACTCAATTCAATTTGGGCTAAAACGAAAAAAAATGTGCTGATTAAACGCTCATATAAAACCGGACCTCACGGTGAAAAAGAAAAAAAATGGTTGAGTGAAACGGTAAAAGAGGCAAGTTCCAAACTAGCCCTAAGAATAGGAACTCGAGGAGGTTACACAACTATAAATGATGAATTTTATGTCACACCTCGAGTGGCATTGGTTTATTATCCGAGTGCATTTGTTGTTCAAAATAACAAATTAAAAAAACGGAATATTTCATACAGGTTATCTTCAGGAATGTATTATCAACCACCTTTCTACAGGGAATTTAGGTATTTCGATGGGACATTAAGAACAAATGTAAAATCTCAAAAGTCTGTGCATGTTGTTGCAGGAACTGATTTTTATTTCAATATGTGGCAAAGGGAATTACCATTTAAATTCAGTGGAGAAATTTATTATAAACACCTATGGGATGTCAATCCATACCAAATTGAAAATGTTAGAACCCGCTATTATGCCGAAAACAATGCTGTCGCTTATGCATATGGTTTAGATGTTAACGTGCATGGGGAGTTTGTTGAAGGAATTGAATCTTTTTTTAAACTTGGTTTACTTTCAACTAAAGAAGACATACTAGATGATCAGTACACTGAATACTATAATGAATCTGGAGAACGGATCATTTTTGGTTTTAGCGATGATCAAGTAGTGGTGGATAGTGCCGTAATCTACCCAGGGTTCATTCCGCGGCCTACAGACCAGCTTTTTAATTTTGGTGCGCTTGTTCAAGATCAAATGCCCGGACTAGAGAGCTTTACGGTACAAATGGGTATGCAGTTTGGAACTAGACTCCCTTACGGTCCGCCCGACCCGACCCGTTATAAAGATACATTGAGAATGAAGTCTTATTTCAGAGTTGATTTAGGAATGTCCTATGATTTTCTGGGCAACGCCAAGAAGGATTCTTTTTGGAAAAATAACTTTAGCCAAGCCCTTCTATCTTTGGAGATTTTTAATCTACTTGGTATAAACAATGTGCTTTCTAAACAATGGATTCAAGACGTTGGGGGTCGTTTTTATAGCATTCCAAATTACCTCACACAACGGAGGTTTAATCTTAAAATGATCGTTCGGTTTTAGCTTTCAGTATTTGGGGTAAATAGAAATCTATTTGGCGATACGATATTCATTTTAACCGCATACATTACAATTCCCGCAGTGTTTTTTACACCGAGCTTTGCCATTATATTCTTTCTGTGAGTATTTACAGTATGACTGCTCAGGAATAATAGTTCTGCTATCTTATTATTGGTATTACCTTCCGCCACCAATTTGATAATTTCATTTTCGCGTTCACTTAAAACGATCGCCTCACAAGTAAATGAGTCAAAATCTAAATCATTGACGTTTATTTCTGCTTTCTGAATCGTATCCAATATTTGACCACAGAAAAACTTATTGCCTCTGCGTGTCTCAGTCACCGCATTGACAATCTCAGTCAAATCGCAATCTTTTTTCACATAGCTATTGACACCAAGCCTTAAAGCATCTACCAGTATTTGAGCATTCTGTTCGGGAGTGATTGCGATAAAACGAACAGCCGGCTTCACGCGCTGAACTTTTGATATAATATCAATATTAAATCCTTCAGCCGTAAAATCAATGAGCACTATTGATGTATCAAACGCCATAACCTGCTCAATTAAATCATCATTATTGGTAACCTCACCAACAATAGGTAAATCAGTCTGCGTTGATATAATTGAACGCAAACCAGCTCGCACTAAATCATTACTGTCCGCAAGAACGATTCCCATCTTATTTAGATTAATTCTAAACAAAAATACATAAACAATTGAAAACTTGATTTTATTTTTAGAAAACATTAAAATATAATTTACCCTCAAATAAAACTTCAGATATGATTACATTTGAGGCACTATGAATACAGAGGTTGGAAAGGATTTAGAAAAAGTCAAAGTTCTTTTAGATAATGGGTCTACCGTGGCAATCCCAACGGAAACTGTTTATGGTTTAGCTGCAAACGGTAGAAATCCAGAAGCCATATCAAAAATATATCTTGCAAAGCAAAGACCCCTATCAAATCCTTTAATACTTCATTATAAAGATGCAAAAGCAGCTTTTAATGATGTTTTGAATGTTCCCAAAAATGCCAAAATACTTGCAGAAAAATTTTGGCCAGGTCCGCTTACAATGCTTCTAGAAAAGAAATCACTTGTCCCTGATGCGGTAACCGCAGGAAAACCCAGAGTCGCTGTCCGTGTACCTGCGCATAAAACTTGTCAACAATTACTTCAAAAATTATCATACCCTGTTGCAGCTCCAAGTGCCAATATTTATGGTAGAATATCTCCAACATGTGTTGACCACGTTAAAGATCAATTAAATACAAGAATACCTTACATTTTAGATGGAGGTCCTTGTTCAAAAGGAATAGAATCTACGATAATTGGCTTTGATCAAGAAAAAATAATGATTTATAGATTAGGTAGTGTAACAATTGAAGATATTCTATCAAGTACGAATGCTGAAGTATTTTATGTAGAATCAGACGCTCAAATAGAGAAAGCACCCATAACGAGTGGAATGGTCAAGCATCACTATGCTCCTAATACTCCCATGTTCTCGTCGGAAGATTTAAATACGTCATTAGATTTATCGAATTGTGGATATATTGGTTTTGATATGCTTCATCCTGATTTTCCTACCTCAAATCAATTTCTTTTAGATGAAACCGGGCTAATTGATGCTGCTGCTAGCCAACTATACCGTGCATTTCATATTATGGATGCTAAACGTTTCAAACACTTGTATATTACATGGCTTCCTGACAAAGGAATTGGAAGGTCAATTAATGATAGAATCAAAAGAGCCATTCAAAAAAATAAGCCATAAAAAAAGCCCTAAAAAGGGCTTTTCAATATAATACAATTATTAATTATTTCATGTGACGACCGTGACGGTTCTTGAATTTGTCAATTCTACCAGCCGTATCAACAAACTGAGCTACTCCGGTAAAGAATGGATGTGACTTATGAGAAATATCAAGCTTCACAAGAGGATAATCATTTCCATCTTCCCACTTAATGGTTTCCTTAGTAGGAGCGCAAGAGGGACACAAAAATGCATAATCGTTTGACATATCTTTAAAGACTACTAGTCTATAATCGTCTGGGTGAATTTCTTTTTTCATAATAGAAGTTTCAAAAATGGAATGCAAAAATATGAATTTCTTTTCTAATAACATCAAAGAATAACGTTAAATATTTTGTGGCTTGTTTGAACATTGAAAAGGTGATAAGTCTTTTATTAAGACATGAGCGCATTTAGTTCATTTATTATTTTTGATAAAAGACGTTATGAGATTTAATGCACCTATTCCTATTCAGAAAATTGCAGGTCAAATAAACAGAGTGTTTATTGGACCTGTAAATCACATGGTGATGGGGATAAGTGAGTTAAATGTAGCAACCCAAGGAGACTTGATATTTGTTGACCATCCTAAATACTTTGATAAAGCAATTCAGTCTAAAGCGCAAACCATAATTATCAATGCACGCATAGAAGCTCCTGAAGGAAAAGCTATTATTATTTCAGATGAGCCTTTTAAAGATTACAATGAGCTTTGTAAAACCTATTTCCCAGCGGCACCTCTAAATGGCAAAATCAATCAACAGATTCATAGCACAGTCATCATCGGAAATAATGTTGCTCTCGGTAACAATATCAAAATTGGACAAAATGTACAAATAATGCCAGGTGCTGTTATTATGGATAATGTAACTATTGGTTCTAATGTTATCATAGGACCAAATGCTGTAATTGGCCACCATGCATTTTATTACAATGGATCAAACGAAAAGCACACAAGAATGCACACCATGGGAGGTGTTACGATTCACGATAATGTAGAAATAGGGGCGAATTCAACAATTGATTCCGGAGTGTCCTCGAATACTGAAATAGGTAATGGCACCAAAATTGACAATCTAGTTCAAATTGGCCATGATACTGTAGTGGGCAAACATTGTATAATTGCCGCAGGATCAGCTATTGCAGGATGTGTTACGATAAAAAATCATGTCACAATATGGGGACAGGTCGGCTGTACTAGTAAAGTTACGATTCATAATCATGTAGTGGTCTTGGCTCAATCAGGAGTTTCTAAAGATTTAGAAGAAGGGAAAACATACTTTGGTACGCCTTGCATTGAGGCAAAACAAAAATTTAGAGAATTAGCTGTACTACGCAACCTTTCTAAGCCTATTGAAAAATAATTATGTATACCACGAGAGAACAAGATTTAGTTTATCAAAATGAGGTCAAAGAGATCAAGCTCGGTTCTTTGTTGGAAATTACAAATGCCATAAATGAAAATGCACCCGTTAAGCATTTGATGAAAATTTTCACATTTATTCTTAAAGAACAATTGGGCTTTTCGAAATTTGTTCTCTTAATGCATCAAAAAGGATGGGAAAACCCAGTAAAAATTGGTTTCAAAGGAAAAATAGATCTAAAAGCAATTGATGAGGATTTCAGTAGATTCAAAGAAATAACAATTATCGAATCTTCTAAATCCAGAATTCTACATCAATTTCAAGTTATTATACCAGTATTTCACTCCGAAAAACCCCTGGCATTCCTTCTTCTTTCTAGTAATCTAGATAGCGAAACTGAAACAAGTTATTTCTCATTTGTACAAACTTTAACCAATATTATAGCTGTAGCCGTAGAAAACAAAAGACTTGGTGAGCAAACCATTATCAAAGAACGCATTTCAAAAGAGCTAGAAGTGGCTTCAGAAATGCAGAAGCTTCTATTCCCATCTGACCTACCATCCAATAGGAAAATGGACCTAAGTGCCAAATATATTCCCAGGCATGCAATTGGAGGGGACTATTACGATTTTATTCCTCTTGGAGATGATGAGTATATTATCTGTATAGCAGATGTCTCAGGTAAAGGAATCAGCGCAGCACTGCTAATGGCGAATTTTCAAGCATCGATTAGAACCTTATTTAAATACCAAAGATTTGAAATGCCCTTTCTTATTGAAGAGCTCAATAAAAAAGTTATGCGGAGCGCAAAGGGAGAAAAATTTATAACATTTTTCATTGCACACTATAATGCGCATACAAGACAAATGAAATATGTGAATGCAGGTCATAACCATCCTTTTATTCTGCACGGACGCAAAATATTTATGCTTGATAAAGGATGTATAGGACTTGGAATGCTTGATGAAATTCCAAATATTAATGTTGGTTCAATCGAGCTGAGCCCAAACTCGACATTTGTACTATATACGGATGGGTTGATCGAGTTAGAAAATAATGAAGGCGAATTGTTTGGTGTGAATCAACTCGTAAAAGCAGCCCAAGCATATGCACCACTGAAGATGGAAGATATGAACAATATCATTTTTTCAAAGCTCGATGATTGGAGAGGGGATCTTAGTTTTGTTGATGATACTGCAATTTTCAGCTGTAAGTTTTTTTAGATAAATTCTTATCTAATAATATACATTTTACCTAGGCCTTTATGAAAGTATTGATCTGCTCCAGATTTTTGTAGGTCTATATCTTTTCCATCAATTCTAGCTTTCACTCTATATAAATAAACACCATTTGCTAATAAATCACCAAATTGATCTCGTCCGTCCCATGAATACGATGTGATGTTTCTACCTATCTGTATAGGACCAATTTCACTTTCCGAAATTTCTCGCACCACACGACCACTGATGGTCATAATCTGAATTAAAAGGTCGTCAGGGGTCCTATCTCCAGTAAGTGTGAAAACAAATTTAGTTGCAGTTGAAAATGGATTAGGATAATTCATAAGCGCTGTAATACGCGATTCATGAATGACCTCAAAATCTATGTTATATTCAAAATCTCCAGATTCGTTTCCAGATTTATCTGCACCTTGAACAAGTAAATTATACATCCCATTCTTTTCAAAATACGCAGGGTAAAGAATCTTAAACTTATTCTGATTTTCATCTCCCGGAATCCAATTCATTATAATATTGCCTTGGGCGTCCATAAAAGGAATACGTGAAGTTATACCATCCGGGTCTGTGATATAAACACCAAATAAAGAGGTGTCAGCATCACTGTTTAAAATAAGGTAAGGGTTTTCATCATTCAATGAAATATTTATCTCTGAGGTCGGAGCCACAATGTCTTCGTTAAGTATATGGAACCCATTAAAGGTAACATCTAAAATAGGATTGATGTCTTCAGCCTCCACATAAAATGGTATTTGCAATATATTATTTAAATGTGAAAGTTCGAGCTGATCGGTTACCGTTAGGGAAAGATCGACATATGGATTTACTTCCATACAGAAGAAGTTTGAGCCTACTAAATTTGTTGTCTCAAAATTAATTGTATCAGCTAATATACCCCCAACTCTCAGAGAATCTTGACGCTCATAAGGAATAAAATGTTTTTCCTGATTTTCATCAAGAATATAATATGAAACCAATAAAGAGTCCATTGAAACATCGCTAATATTATTGACATTAATTGAAAATTGTCCATTCTGTCCTTCTTGTATAGTATCGGAAGGGGCCCAGTATAGGGATCCATTTCCTGAAATAGCCGCCTCTGGAATAGGATCATACAAAACATGCCAAAAATCCATCTGCGCAGGTGTTTGATCTAGTTCATCACGGTAAGCACTTCGCAATCTTATATTTCTTGTATTAGGATAATCACTTGCATCAATTAAAGATTGTAAATTTATAATTGAATCATGTAAAGTAAATAAGGTATCGATAGCCCCTTGATAGTTTCCAAGTTCGTCCAAAAGCTGAATTTCAATACGGGTTGAATCCGCAGTGTTGACATCCAGAGAAGATTGTTTCCAGTGTAGGGAATTCCATCCATGAACGGGACCGATTACAGGAGACGACTCATAGCCTACGACCTCGGAGCCTGTAATAAGGGTATCGAGATAAATATCTTCGTTATTCTGTGAAAAAAGCTCAACAACAAATGTAGGGTCCCCTTTTCGTGTTAAAAAGATAAACGGTCTATTCGGTCTGCCTGGCACAATACTGTCAGAACCCAAATTTGAGAAAGTAGTATATAATCCAGGGTCAATAGCATCCCAAAGGTCGTATCGCGTTGTCATTGGCGTGTAGATGAGGATGTAATTTCCGTCAGGAATTTCATTTTCGACAAAATTCTCAAAAGCATCAATTTCCCCAGCATTATTTTGGTTGAATGTAAAGTATTTCATTACCCTATTTTCACACCCTCCATTGTCATTATTGTTACCGAAATCATTATTTGGATTCTGCACACTACCATTCAGATTGACATAACGCGTACCCCAAGAATCTAGGGTGTTTTTATCGATAACAGCAACATGAAATTTGGGAGTCGTTGTACAAATATTATAATCCTGCTGAACACTATTTAAGTACCAAGCATTGTCATAATGACCTGGTGATAAAGACGTGGATTTACATAGACAGGAGATATCGGCCTCTATCGGAACAAATTCTCTAAAATCATTGGCAGTATTTAGCTTCACACCGTTAAATGAGTTCTTTAAGAATTGACCTATGGCATCTTGCCCCCACCCTCTTTTACCTGTGATATATTGAAAAGACCTACGCTTCCAAATCGTATCAGCTTCA
>JAKMFD010000058.1 GCA_022425625.1 Crocinitomicaceae bacterium
TTCCAGAAGCCGGTGCTTTAGCTGTTGGACCTAGTGCTGCTGATTTGTCGTGGTACCAAAACTCAGCAGAAGATGTTGATACAAGAGCTTGTCTTTTTGACGATTTCTACGTATTCAATGAAGATGGTACTTTTGAAAACGTTTTACAATCTGAAACATGGTTAGAAGGATGGCAAGGTGTTGATGAAGGATGTGGTGCTCCAGTTGCTCCGCACGATGGAACAGGTGCTTACACTTGGTCATACGATGCTGCAACAATGAAGGCTACTGTTGAGGGAGAAGGTGCTTATTTAGGATTATCTAAAGTGCACAACAATGGAGAGCTTGGAAGTCCAGCTGAAGTTGTTTCTTCTATCACTTATGACATCTCATTCTCTGCTGATGGAGAGACGATGACGGCACAAATTAATTTTGGCCCAGGTGTATGGCAATATATTTTCGTAAGAGATGAACTTCCAACAGTAAGTTTGAATGAAGAGGAATTAAACTTCTCGGTTTATCCAAACCCTTTTACATCTAATGTTGATGTTCGTTCTAACGAAAACATGGAGTCTATTCAAGTAGTTGATATAACTGGAAAAGTTGTAAAAACTATGAATACGGATGGGAACTTCGCAAGTTTAGATTTATCTAACCTTACGAATGGAGCCTACACAATCGTTATTAACTCTAATAACTCTGTTTCTACGAAACGTATTATTAAGAACTAATCATTGTTTAATTTGAGAAAACGGGGAGTGAAAGCTTCCCGTTTTTTTTTTGCACTATTTCAGAGCTTTGGATTGAAGCATACTGTAAAAACCTTCACATTCTTTCAATAAGGGAAGCAAATGTTTTGGAAACGAATCTGTTTTTTCTTTATAGGGCTGATAACCTGTTGAACGATGAACATTATCATACCAATACTTAGCCCAAACACCATCTTCAGGCCGTGAACCCGCAGTCCATTCTAGCATATTTGAATCAAATTTTATACCACAGGATTTACATAACTTTCTTAAAACACCTTCTGGATTCTTCAATAAAAAAGTAGCATCAAGAACAACATAATCGATACGATTACTGTCTAAATCTCTTAAAAGTTCCACATGGGCCTTATATCCAACATCCTCAATTTTAGGGTTTGAAATTACCTTATCAAAGGATGGCAGCATTTCAAAAGGGTTTCTGGTCAAAATAATATTCATGCCTTTAGACATTAGTTCAAAATCATTTTTTAATAAATGATGAGCCATATTTTTAAAAAATGCAACAGGTTTTTTCTGAGGCCCGAGCATTTGACTGATTACACTTTGATATGAAGAAGGCATTGAAGCAATGATCTCTTTTGCACCAGGATGATAATTGATAGCCTTTGAATTTGAAAGGTATGCGGCATACAATGGCTCATCAAAAACGACGGTATCCATCCGTTGTGCAAAGGAATACATGAGCGTTGTAGATATATTTCTCGGTCCAGACCAAAGAAAAAGTCTTTTACATTTATGACTTGCTTTCATTAACAATTAATTCTTCATATAAATCATTCAACTGTTTCAAAAAGGAAAAATCACTCTGATTTTTAATTGCTTTGCCGTCAATACTGTTTACAGGTGTTAAACCGCCAAATGTCCCAGTTACAAAAGCTTCATCCGCACTGTAGACATCGTAGAGAGAAAAATTCTTTTGGAAGCAAGGGATATTATTGGATTGACAAAGGTCAATAACCTTTTGACGAGTAATACCATTCATACAATACGCTCCGGTTGAAGTCCACACAGCGCCATCTTTTACAATGAAAAAATTTGTAGCGTTACACGTACTTACAAAACCATTTACATCGAGCATTAAAGCCTCATCTGCTCCAGCCTCAATAGCTTGTATCAGGGCTTGAACCTCATGAAGCTTACTATGACAGTTCAATTTAGGATCTAAATAGTCCGGCTGACCTCTTCGAAAAGAACTTGTAAAAAGTGTAATTCCCTTTCGTTTGGTTTCACTTGATGCTTTTTTATATTCGGCAATAATAACGACGTTGGGACCCGAAATAGTTAGCCTAGGGTCCTGAGATGGTGTCTTTTTAATACCTCTTGTTACCATTACACGCACATGCACACCATCTTTCATCTCATTTTTATTCAAAGTATCATGAATAGATGTAATCAAGGCATCCTTTGAAAAGGGAAGCTCAATTCCTGTTGCCTTAGCAGCCGTCCAAAGTCTTCTCAAGTGATCATCAACGAATACTAAAACACCGTGATGTAATCTTATCCCTTCCCAAACACCGTCGCCCACAAGATAACCACTATCAAAAACAGAAATCTTTGCTTCATTTCTACGAAAAAAAGCGCCATTAATTGAAATCCATATATTTTCATTGCGTTGGTCTACTTCAGCATTATGTGTTCCGTGAATCATATTAATTATTTGAAAAACTAAATATACAATAGATATTTTAAGACTTACTATTCAGACATTAGATCAAAAAACAGCACATGAATTACCTATAGAAAATAGGTAAATAAGTTAAAAAAGTCAAGTTTTATTATTGAGCGGGTATGGATATCTTAAATAGAAAAAACCTATGCTAGTAAAAACCTCGTCAAGTACATTATATGGATTAAGTGCAATTACCATTGCAATTGAAGTCTTCCTTGGAAAAGGAATTAACTTTTTTTTAGTTGGCCTTCCTGACAACGCAGTCAAAGAGAGTCATCAACGTATTAAAGCGGCATTCAAGAATAACAATTTGAATTTTCCTAGAAGAGAAATAACCATCAATATGGCCCCAGCAGATCTTAAAAAAGAAGGTTCTGTATTTGATCTTTCAATTGCTATTGGAATTCTAGGGGTGAGCAATCAAATTCCAACAGAACATTTATCGAGTCACGTAATGATTGGTGAGTTATCTCTGGACGGATCCATTCAGCCTTGCAGAGGTATCCTTTCACGAGTCATGCAAGCTAAAGCGGAGGGCTTTAAAGGGATCGTAATTCCAATTCAGAATTTCAATCAAGTAGCTATGATAAAGGGAATAAAAATTGTTCCAGTAAAACACCTTAACGAAGTAGTAGCATATTTTCAAAATAATCGAATACCCGCAATAACTGCAGCACCACAAACGAAAAACAAAAAAACTCCTTTGACTGATTTTAGTGAGGTACATGCGCAAGAACATGCTAAACGCGCAATGGAGATTGCAGCAGCAGGCGGGCACAACCTACTCTTAATTGGTCCTCCAGGCGCAGGCAAGTCGATGCTTGCAGAAAGAATGCCTTCAATACTTCCAGACTTAAAAATTGAGGAGGCTATTTCGTCAACAAGTATTCATAGCTTGGTGTCAAAGCATGGAACCATGGATGGATTGATGAAAAATCGACCGTATAGAGCTCCGCATCATACTATTTCTGATGTTGCCTTAGTAGGTGGAGGCACAAATCCTAAACCCGGAGAAATCTCCATGGCTCATAATGGTATTTTGTTCTTAGATGAGCTGCCTGAATTTAAACGAAGTACTCTTGAGGTATTGAGACAACCCCTTGAAAATAATATGGTACAAATAAGTCGTTCAAATTTATCCGTAGAATTCCCAGCTTCCTTTACCTTAATAGCTGCAATGAACCCATGTCCTTGCGGGTATTTTACTCATCCTAATAAATCTTGTAAGTGCACAAAAAAGGGAATTGAGAAATATAAATCAAAAATTTCTGGACCTCTACTTGACCGCATAGATTTACATATTCAAGTTGCACCAGTAACATTTCATGAAATTCAATCCAAAAAGCCACAAGAACAGAGTCATGTGATTAAAAAGAGAGTTCTTCAAGCACGAAATATTCAAGGACAAAGAACAAAAAACGAACGTTTAGCGTCATTAAATGCGAAACTGTCTATATCACAGATTAAAACATATTGTTCACTTAACGAAGAAGGAAGTGACTTACTTAAAAATGCCATGCAGCAACTCAATTTATCTGCTAGAGCCTATCATAAAATCTTAAAAATATCTAGAACAATCGCTGATCTCGATGGTGAGTATGACATTCAAACACAACATGTCGCTGAAGCCATACAATATAGATGTTTAGATCGTGAATTATTATAACCCTTTTTTCGTCGAACCTTTTAGTAGTTTCTTGAGATTTGCAGTATATGACAATGCAAAGATTAATTTATTGCCATTGTTATTTGAGTTAAACCTATGATCTAATTTAATTGCTGCATCTAGCTCGTGGGCATCTCCAAGCTCAATTGATGTTCCGATTGAGTAGCGAACTTTGTCAAAACGCTTACCATAGATGCCATTTGTTGGGTTATAGAAAAAATCTAAACTAAAAGAGGGCTCGAAAATACTTTTCCGAATATTATAAGCAAGCATAGGCTTGAAACGAAACGCCTCATCAAAGTCGGACTCGTAAGATTGATTACTTCCACCTCGAGAGCTCATTTGATAGCGCAATCGACAGCTGTATTTGATTCTTTCAAACGAATTCCTCAGCTTGACATTAAAATTACACCTATTTGCTCCAAGGTAATTTCCGTTCTCTGCTCTTTTAGATACGAATCGATAATCAACCGAGGCACCTAGCCAATCGAAAACTTTAAACCTAGCGGATACTTCAGGAAAAAAACTACTTACTTCACCATCTCCGATTCGATTCGTAAAACTGGCACTGATTGACAACTGCTTATTGACTTTATATTTTGCGCCGTATGCATTCCAAAATTCGAAAGACTGACCATGACCTAAAAAAGAAAGGTTAATCAATAAAAATAAAAGAAATACGCTTTTTAACATTAGTACTTATCTATATAGATCGTACCCAAATCAACAACCTCATCCTTATCTGAAATTGTTACTGAGAATAATTTAGCTTCAGTAGAGCTCGGGTCATCAGGAGTTTGTTCTGCAGGGTTCACATCACTATAAACAAAGATCTGATATGAGCCTTTTTGGAGATATCTAAACTCAAAGCTACCGTCATAACTTGTTTTGACATCATCATCGAAAAATGAATTTTCATTTCCGTAAATTATATAAAGATCTTGATCAGCCGCCGGATATTCAAATACATTCACACCAACATGATCCCTTTCAATAACGACTCCCCTAATTGTTGCACCTCCTCCAGGGCCTTCTACTTTAGTGCAAAAAGAAAATGAGAATATCACTAGAGAAAGAAACAGAAATAGCTTAATTTTATGAACCATCGAAAATAATTTTAGACAATAATACAACTCAAACGACAATTTGTCGTCATAATTGTGTGGAATAAATTTAACTAAACTAACATAAACATGAAATTCGCCCTATTTCTCATAGCTACATGCATCTATTCTCTTTCATACAGCCAATTATTGATCAACGAATATTCCGCTTCGAATATAGATGGCATCAACGATGCATTTGGAGATAAAGAAGATTGGGTTGAACTTTACAATACGACTGGAACGTCAGTTGACTTGACAGGATGGTATCTTTCTGACCGTTCTGGGAACCCATTAAAATGGACATTCCCTGCGGCTAACATTAACGCAAATGACCACAAACTTATATTTTGTACGGGTCGAGATCTTGACCAAGGCGGAGAATTACATACTAATTTTAAGCTTTCTCAAACTGAGGGAGATTGGGTGATTCTTTCCAATCCTTTTGGAAACGTTGTGGATTCTTTTAAAATTGTACATCCAACTCAAGCAAACCATTCTGTCGGAAGAGAAACAGATGGAGGGCCTGTCTTTAAACTTTTTACTAGTCCAACGCCAAACAGCCAAAATACTGGAGCCCAAAA
The DNA here is from genome assembly GCA_022425625.1 of Crocinitomicaceae bacterium. GTDB lineage: Bacteria > Bacteroidota > Bacteroidia > Flavobacteriales_D > Crocinitomicaceae > UBA952. The sequence goes on from JAKMFD010000058.1 coordinate 5,772, forward strand.
CTTTTATACACCAAAGCCAAGCTTTGATATTCAAGCTGGTTTTTATCCTGGTGCTATAAATGTTACAATTACATGTCCTGATGCCTCTGCACAAATTAGATATACTACAGATGGATCTGACCCGACAACGGGTTCAACATTGTACACAGGACCTGTTAACATTAATTCAACATCTGTATTGCGTGCAGCGGCATTTAGTGCAGAATTGCCATCATTCAACGAAAGCAACACCTACTTTATAAATGAATCTCATGACTTACCCATAGTTTCGATTGCTAGTGAAGGTGTCTATGAATTGTTAGATGGGACTCAATTTGAACCTATTGGTTCATTAGAACTTTTTGAAGAAGATGGTACATTCATCGACGAAGGTGAAGGAGATTTCAATGAGCATGGTAATGACTCATGGGCCTATCCTCAGAGAGGTTTTGACTTTATTATGAGAGATCAATATGGGTATAATGGAGATCTCGATCATCAGATTTTTCCAGAAAAAGACAGAAATGACTTTCAAAGACTGATCCTTAAACCTGCAGCAAGTGACAATTATCCTTTTGAAAATGGGGGGGCGCATATTAGAGACGCTTTTATACATACTTTATCCATTTGGGCAGGCATGCGATTGGATGAGCGAACCTCAAGATCTTGCTTACTATATGTCAATGGCGAATATTGGGGCGTCTATGAAATTCGAGAAAAAGCAGACGATAGTGATTATACAGATCATTACTATGACCAAGATAAATACAATATAGAATATTTAAAAACTTGGGGAGGAACATGGCAGGATTATGGTGCACCAGACGCACAACCGAACTGGGATAACTTGAGGAATTTTATTCAAAACAACAATATGTCAGCCGGCGCAGACTTCGACTATGTGGACAGCAAGTTAAATTGGAAATCCTTATGTGATTACTTCATGTTCAATTCATATGTTGTAAACATGGACTGGTTGAATTGGAATACAGCATGGTGGCACGGTTTAGACCCTGCGGGAGATAAAAAGAAATGGCGCTACGTGCTTTGGGATATGGATGCTACCTTCGGTCATTATGTCAATTATACCGGGATTCCTGATGTTTCTGCAAATGCGGATCCGTGTAATGCAGAAAACTTACCAAATCCAGGAGGCCAGGGCCATACTGATATTTTAGAGAAATTAATTGCTGAAAATCCAATTGTAGAGCAATACTATGTGACCAGATACATTGATCTTGTGAATACCTATTTTTCATGTGACTCCATGCTCTATCTTTTGGACAGTATGATTTTAAAAATAACACCTGAAATGACAGGTCAAATTGCCAGATGGGGAGGTAGCATGGGTGAATGGCAAAATAATGTTGAAGACCTTCGAGATTTTATTACCCTAAGATGTGAAGCGCTTGAAGCTGGACTTATTGACTGCTATGACCTGAATGGTCCTCATGCAACAACATTTGATGTTTCACCTGCAGAAAGCGGAGAAATTAAAGTCAATTCAGTTTGGGCACCTTCCTACCCTTGGACAACAGAATATTTCGGTGGTATAGAAACCTATTTAAAAGCGAAAGCCGCTCCCGGTTATATATTTGATCACTGGGAATTTACAAATGGTCCTTTGAGTGCTGCCATAACTGAAGATACCAATAGTATTGTAATCAACGCACCTGAAAACATTACTGCATTCTTCATTTTAGACGATCCGAACTTAGATACAGATGGTGACGGAATCACAGATCAAATTGAAGGAACGGTTGGGACAGATCCTAACAACCCTGATACCGATGGAGATGGAGAAAATGATTCCATTGAGGTTGGAGACCCAAGCAATCCAACGGACACAGATGGTGATGGTTTAATAGATGCATTAGAGTCTAGTAATAGTGATCAAGATGGAGATGGTGTGAATGATGAGGAAGATCCTGCAAATACAGACCCTTGTGTACCCAATCTTGATGCTGGAAACTGTGATCAGGATAATGATGGACTTACCAATGATGAAGAAATTGTTCTTGGCACTGACACCACAAATCCCGATACAGATGATGATGGTTTCAATGATGGAGACGAGGTTAATTCAGGTTCAGATCCACTCGATCCATGCGACCCTGATGATTCTCTCCCTCTTTGCAACATAGATACAGATGGTGATGGCCTTACAGATGCTCAAGAAGAAGTCATTGGAACGGATGTAAACAATATCGATACAGACGGTGATGGTTTATCGGATGGAGCTGAATTCAATAATGGGACAGATCCATTAGACCCATGTGATCCAGCTAATAATAATCCTGATTGTGCCGAGGGCGTTCACATACCTAGCGGTTTTTCACCAAATGGTATTGGTCCAGAAGACAACAACACTTTCAAGATAATTACAGGTCAAGATGTGGACTCATTTCAATTTCAAATATTTAATAGATGGGGTAAAATCATGTTTGAATCGTCAACTAAAGGTTTTCAATGGGATGGGAAATATAAAGGAGCAGATTGCAATACTGGCGTATATCCATATATTATGAAAGTTGAATATACTGACGGTTCAGGTGAAACTATTTCAGGAAATGTAACGTTAATTCGATAGTATGAGGTTATTACTTTTAATTTTACTGTTTTGCCCTAAGTTAATCTTTGCACAAGACTTCCATTACTCTCAAATTGATCAGTCTATGTCGATGATTAACCCTGCGACTACATCTACATTTTCTGGTTATGAACGTATTTCTCTGCAACACAGGAACCAATGGCTTGGTGCAGGTACGCAATTCATGACAAGTATGGGGATGATGGAGTTTTCTATTGGTAAGCAAGCAAGAAGAACAAGTGCTTATACAGGTGTTGGTGTTTATTTTTTAAACGACGTTGGAGGGGATTCAAATTTCAGTATTAAAACAGGAGGTATTACAGCAAGCGGTGTCTTGCCCCTTTCCAAGGCGCATGCTATTTCCGCAGGTATCCAAGTTGGCTATTCAAATAGGTCTGCAGACTTTTCAAGACTGACCTTTTATAATCAGTGGGACGGCACCCAATTTGATCCGAATATTGATGCCAATGAAGTCAACGGTGTTAATTCTTTCTCACATTTGGATGCTGGCTTAGGATTGGCATATAGCTACAATAAAGACAACGAGAATACTTTATCAGCAAGTGACCTTAGCTTTCAAGGCGGTATTTCACTACAGCACCTCAATAGACCTACCTTGAGATATAACTCTCTTGTAGACGACAAACTACCTATTAAAATTTGTGTGCATGCTAATCTTAGATATGGATTATCACCCGAATCAAATCTTGAATTCAGTGCTGCCCAATTTATCCAGGATAAATATCTTGAAACAATTGGCGGTGTTTTTTATAGACTGAAAATGAAATCTGCATCGAGGGTAACTGCTTTTGTAAGTGATCAATACTTTGTTATTGGAACTTATTTCAGAAGTACTGGTGCAATCATACCGTCATTTTACGTTGACCTTGGAGGTTTCACTATAGGTGTTTCATATGATTATGAGCTTGGGAAAATTGCATCAATGTATCGACAATCTGTCGAAGTCAGTCTCAAATTCAACTTTGGTAAAAAGTCGATATTCGAGAGTTCTAAAATGCGTTAATAAAAGAAAGCCAAGTTTCGGATTGCTTCTTATTCAATACTCTTGGCATCTTATTTTGAGAACCTAACTTGTTTTGTTTTGCCATGAAATCATAAAAAACTTGTGGCGATATAATTTTAATTTCTGGCGCATTCAAGCTGTATTTACGGGCGGACCGATAGTCATCATTTGCATGACTCAGTACCTTGTCTAAATAGCGCAGTAGTAAATTTGGATCATCAACTAATTGGGTTGTGCCTAAAAACCAACAATGGCACTGCTTGATTTCATCTGCATAAATGGTGAATTCTGAAAATTCTACACCAAACTTCTCGCTAGTTTTAAGCAATCCATCGTTTATGTTACCCAAAGACAAATGTTCACCACACAAGCTTAAAAACTGTCTTATTCGTCCTGATATGACAAGCTCATGCTCCTCACGATTTGTGAAACGAACCAAATCACCAATTAAATATCGCCACAACCCTGCGTTTGTGGAAATTACTAAGGCATAATCTAGGCCTTCCTGAACTTGTTCTATTGTATAAGCTGATGCATTCTTTTTAACAACACCATTCTCGTCAAAATTATCTGTATTAAAGGGGATGAATTCAAAAAAAATGCCATTGTTTAACACCAGCCTCATTCCCTTTTGCTCAGTATTTTCTTGATAACCAAAATACCCTTCACTTGCAAGATATGTATCAAGAAGGCCAATAGGTCTTCCCAAAATAGCATCCAATCTTTGTGTGTATGGTTCCATATATACACCACCGTGAACATAAACATAGAGGTTGGGCCATATATCATGAATAGAATCTAATTTATAGTGAGCTACAATTCTTTCCATGAGCATAATGCACCAACTCGGAATCCCTGCAATAATACCAACATCCCATTTAGGTGCCTTCTCAACAATAAGGTCGAGCTTTTTGGACCAATCCTTAACACCACTAATTCGGGCGCCAGGCCGGGTAAAAGGAGTCGCAATAAATGACGTATGTTTTTTAAGAATTCCACTAAGATCTCCTTCAACATGTGTTTCCTTGTAGTTAAGCTTGGTTGAACCTCCTACTGTTAAAATACTTGTGCTGTAAAAAGATTGAGGAAGGTCAAGACTATGCAAAATACTGAGCTGTTTGAGACTTGATTTCTGAAAGGACCGTATCATCTCAGAAGTTACGGGGATTCTTTTACTAGGAGACCCTGTCGTTCCTGAAGATAGAGCATAATACTTGATTCGTCCTCTCCATGTATTGTCCTTTTCACCCAAAATAGAGTACTTTAACCACTTTTCATAAAAGATATCGTAATCCACAATAGGTACCCTGCGCTGGTAGTTCATTACCATATCATCGAGTAGAATATCACTGAAATTATGCGCGAGTCCAAACTTGGTCGTTTTTGATTTTGAAAGTAAATATTTAAGTACATTCTCTTGATCATTATAACCTTGCGTTTTCTTCGCGTTCTTGCGATAACTTATGGCTGTAGTCTGCTTTAAAAACCTACCAATCAAAGGCATATATTGAAAATATTTACAAATTAATTAACGAAAATAAAGATACAAAAACCATATATTTTTCGTTACTTTATCTTAACTTTGCACCAAAATCTGTCCATGAGTAAAAAAACATTTATTGTACCCCATGATTTTACAAAAGTAGCAGATATTGCACTTGAACATGCAATTGCAACTGCGAAACCTTTAGATGCTGAAGTTCAATTACTTCATGTTGTATCCAAACAAAATCAAATTCACGAGGCCAATATTAAGTTAGAAGAAATCGTAGAAAAATTCAATTCTCATGGTGTCGATTTAATTCCGAACGTTAGAATTGGTAGTATTTTTGAGGATATTGGAGACTTTGCAGCTGAGCATGAAGCTAAACTTATCTTTATGGGGACACATGGTGCTCATGGTTGGCAACATGTTACAGGTAGCCATGCGCTTAAAGTGGTTACAAACTCTTCCGTTCCATTCATCATTGTGCAAGAAAAAGTCGTTAAACCAACAGGTTATGATTCCATAGTAGTACCTATGGACTTGAACAAAGAGACAAAGCAAAAACTAACTATCGTATCAAGACTTGCCAAATATTTTAACTCTATGGTTCATGTTGTTATACCTGATGAGAGTGATGATTTTCTTAAACACCAGGTTAAATCAAATATCGTATTCGCTAAGAGATTCTTTAAAGATAGAGGTGTTGATATGAAGCACTCTATTATTTCTAGAAGCGGATTTGACAAAGAGGTTGTTAAATACGCTGTTTCTGTAGACGCTGATCTTATTGCAATAATGAATCTAAACAAAGGAAATCTTTTTAATGTAATTTCCTCAAACTACGAACAATATATCATAACAAATGATGCGTTAATTCCTGCGCTAATTGTAAATCCAGTTTACAAAGAAGGATATGGACAAAGCATTATGTTTAGCTAATCCCATATTCAACAGCAATAGGTATAACTTAAAACAAAGTCATTAAGCATGACGATTCATGATTTTTTTGAGGCGGAATATTCCGATTCAGTAAACCAGCAAAACATTTGGGCTGTATTGAACGCTATAACAAAAGCAGCTGTTTCAGTAAGTGATGATTTGAAAAAAGCAGCATTACTTGAAAATGTTTTGGGTTCTCAGGGTGGGCAGAACGTTCAAGGGGAAGACCAACAAAAGCTTGATGTTATTGCAGATCTTGCATTTATTGAAGCGTTCAAAAGTTGCGGTGCTGTTACAGGAATAGGCTCTGAAGAAAATGAAGCATTCGTCTCATTTGATACGGAAACCTCTAAAAAAGCTGATTATGTCGTTTTGTTCGACCCTTTAGATGGTTCAAGCAATATTGATGTAAATGTTTCTGTTGGAACTATATTTTCAATATACAAAAGACTTTCCATATCGGGAGAAAGCACAGACCTTGGTGACTTCTTGCAAGTTGGATCGAAACAAAGTATAGCAGGTTATGTTTTGTACGGAACCTCAACTATGCTTGTTTTGTCATGGGGAGAGGGTGTTCATGGTTTCACACTAGATCCGGATACTAATTTATTCATACTATCGCATCGAAATATGAAAATGCCTCTCTCAAGCAGACTATATTCGATGAATGAAGGCAACATCAAAGAATGTGAACCAGGTGTAGCTGAATATATCGCATATTGTCAGAGTCAAGAAAATGACTTTAATGGACCATACTCAGGCCGTTATATTGGCTCATTAGTTGCAGATTTTCATAGGAGCTTAATTAAAGGAGGTATCTATATTTACCCTAATGTTCCTGCAGCTCCTAAGGGTAGACTCAGGCTATTATACGAGTGTAATCCATTAGCATTTATAGCGGAGCAGGCAGGAGGTATGGCTACTACGGGCAGAAAAAGAATATTAGAAATAGAACCTGAAGCACTTCATGAGCGCGCACCTCTTTTTATAGGATCCAAAAACATGGTGGAAAAAGCGATGAGTTTTATAAGCTAGTATGAATCTGAATAGCTTTAATAACTTTTCTTTAGAACACCCAAAGGTTATTGAAACCTCAAGAGTTATTGAACGATCCAAAGCTAAAGTCAATTGGTCAGGTATTGTCGGCTCCTCTAAATCAATTTATGCAGCGGCATGTGCAAGTCAATGCCCAGGACATCATGTTTTTATTCTCGATAATAAAGAAGACGCAGCCTATTTTTTAAATGACTTACAAGGCCTATATCCAAAAGATAAACGCTTGGTTTTTTATCCTGCATCACACAAGTCACCATACCAAATTGAAGATACGGATAACGCAAGTGTAGTAGCAAGAACAGAAGCACTAAAAAAATTAAGTAGTCAAAAGAATTGCTGGGTTGTCACCTACCCTGAGGCATTATTCGAAATGGTACTATCCCATAGAAAACTCGTGTCAAATACAATGAAAATAGAAGTTGATAAAACCTATTCTATTGACTTTATTAATGAGCTATTGTTGGAGTACAATTTCGAACAGGTGAATTACGTGTATGAACCCGGACAATATTCCATTCGAGGAGGTATTGTTGATGTTTTTTCATTTGCAGCGGACACACCATATCGAATTGAATTCTTCGGCAATGAAGTAGAATCCATACGCGCTTTCGATGCCTCAAGTCAGCTCTCCATTAGCAGTCATTCTTTTTTTAGTATTGTACCAAACATTCAAGGAGCATTGCTTGTAAAAGGCATGGATTCATTTTTTCAATACCTAAAAGGTGAAAAGGTCTTATGGATAGATTCTGTAGAGCGCACTGCTGCTAGAATTCAAAAAGAATTTGAAAAAGCACAAGTCATCTTCGAAGAACTTGAGCATAAAGAGCAGGTGAGTATTCCAGAAAAAATGTTTCTCAATGCTGATACTTGTCTAAGCGTTTTTGAGCAAGCAACAGTTGTTGAGTTCAATAATTTAAAATACTACAAAAATGCACAAGTTGTAGAATTTGAGCTTAAACCCCAACCAAGCTTCAATAAAAACTTCGACTTATTAAAAGAGGACCTATTAAAGCATCAGGAACAGAAATTTACAAATTTTTTATTTTCAAATCAGCCAAAACAAATTGAGCGGCTCTATCAAATATTTGAAGATATTGATGCCAACGTTGAATTCACGCCTTTAAATACAGCACTGCATGAAGGTTTCATTTGTAAGGAATCTAAGATGGCATGCTACACCGATCATCAAATCTTCGAACGTTATCATAGATTTAGACTAAAAGAAGGTTTTAGACAAGCAAAACAAGCGCTAACTCTAAAAGAAATATACAACCTTCAAAAAGGCGACTACGTCACTCACATTGATCATGGTGTGGGTCAATTTTCTGGACTTGAAACCATAGATGTTAATGGCAAACCACAAGAAACGATTCGCTTAATTTATAAAGAGGGTGATGTATTATATGTTGGTATCCATTCCCTTCATAGAATTTCAAAATTCACAGGCAAGGATGGCTCCGTTCCAAAGATGAATAAGTTGGGAACTCAAACATGGAATACTCTCAAAAATAAGACAAAGAAAAAAATTAAAGAGCTCGCCTTTGACCTCATAAAATTATATGCAAAACGAAGAAGCCAACCTGGCTTTTCATTTACTCCAGACACCTACCTTCAAAATGAGCTTGAAGCTTCTTTCATGTATGAAGACACTCCAGACCAATACAAGGCAACTCAAGATGTCAAAAAGGACATGGAATCCAAAACACCAATGGATAGACTGATTTGCGGAGATGTTGGTTTTGGTAAAACTGAGGTTGCGATCCGCGCTGCATTTAAGGCGGTAGCTGACAGCAAACAAGTCGCCATACTAGTTCCGACTACTATATTGTCGCTCCAGCATTTTAGAAGCTTTAAAGAACGACTAAAGGAGTTTCCATGCAATATTGATTACATCAATCGCTTCAAAAGTGCTAAGCAGGTCACCGAGACAATAAACAGGCTTAAAAATGGGGAAATCGATATTTTAATTGGCACCCATGCAATTGTATCAAATAGAATAAAATTTAAAGATCTCGGCCTTATGATTATTGATGAGGAGCAAAAGTTTGGTGTATCAGTAAAAGACAAACTCAAAACGCTGAGAACAACCGTAGACACGCTAACACTTACCGCAACACCAATCCCAAGAACACTTCAATTCTCCTTAATGGGTGCAAGAGATCTAAGTATCATCAATACACCTCCTCCAAATAGACAACCTGTCCTTACTGAAATCATAACTTTTAATGAAGAAATACTTCGCGATACAATATCCTATGAGGTCTCGCGTGGAGGGCAAGTCTTTTTTGTAAACAATAGAATTTCTAACATTAAGGAGATTGCCGGTATGATTCAAAGATTATGTCCAGGAATTAAGGTAGGGATTGGACATGGACAAATGGATGGTAAGGTTCTTGAACGTAATATGATGGACTTTATTGAAGGCAAGTATGATGTATTAATTGCAACCACTATCATTGAGTCTGGCATTGATATTTCAAACGCGAATACAATAATCATTAATGATGCTCAAAATTTCGGCTTAAGTGATCTTCATCAACTTCGAGGACGTGTTGGTAGAAGTAATAAAAAAGCATTTTGTTATTTAATTGCACCAAAAACTACAGTGCTCACATCAGAGGCGCGCAAAAGACTTGAAGCTCTCGTGCAGTTTTCAGACCTAGGTTCAGGGTTCAATATCGCTATGAAAGATTTAGACATTCGCGGCGCAGGTAATATGTTGGGCGGTGAACAAAGTGGTTTTATTTCTGAGATTGGATTTGAAATGTATCAGAAAATTTTAAATGAAGCCATGAAAGAGCTTAGAGAAAAAGAATTTAAAGAGCTCTTTAATGAACGGACAAGCGATCAGCTTACAACTTATGCCTCTGAATGTGTATTTGAGACGGACTACGAGGTTCGTATTCCGGATGATTATGTGAATGACGTTGCTGAAAGACTAAGTCTTTATCAAGAACTAGACAATATTGAAAATATTGAGGGATTAAATGCTTTTGGTATTCGATTAAAAGATCGTTTTGGGCCAATCCCAAAACAAGTAGAGGAGCTCTTTTTTTCTTTTGAATTGCGTTGGATGGCAAAGAAAATGGGCCTTGAACGCTTAGTCATTAAGTCTGAAAAGATGGTATGTTCCTTTATCTCCGATACAGATTCTTCATTCTATAAATCTGATTTGTTTACAGAGATTTTAGAACAAATAACCAACCAAGGTAAAGGGTACAGATTAATTCAAAAGCAAGAAAAATTGAGATTGATTATAGAACCTATTAAAGATATACGCGACGCATCCGCAAAACTTGAGGTTTTACATAAAAAAGAGGAATAAGTCATTAATTGTAATAAGGACCAATATATTCAAGACATGGATATAAATCTGTGTAACACCTCTTCTTGAGTCTGAGTTCAAAGTCAAAGGAGTCAGTTTCCACAGTAAATGTTCCATCAGCAATACCCTTCCAATCTTTAATACATGAATCGCCAATGAATTTATAAAGATCACGATTTAAATTAAGAAGTGTTTTTTTAATAGTCTCTGTATCTTGAGACTTTGACATTCGATACCAATTGTAGGTGCCTTTCGCTAATTTTAGAGTTGCACTTCCGCTTTCGTCTAGCGCAACCATAATGGAATCTCCAGCGCCAACAACAATCACTTTACCTTGAAAGGGAGATAGGTTTATCGGCGTGCTAGACATAGGCGGCGCACCTCCACAGTGAGATGCTTCAATTGAGACGAGTATCTTAACAGGGGACTTACACCCAACCAGTGAAACTAAAATCAGCAACAAAAAGTATATTATTTGTATCATTTGATAAATTTAAATAAAGTAGCAATTCCAATAGAACCGGTTGAACCAAGAATTGCAATACCTTTTTTAATTGACATAAAACAAAAATAAGATTATCATAACTTTAATATGCTTTTCGAATTCTTTTTAAAGAGCAGTAGCAATCCTGAAATAATTAAATATTGAGCCAATAAATAAGTGCACATTACCCAAAACTGAGCATATTCAAAATCATCCATAAACAACCTTATAGAGAGTAAAGAATCTGAACAAACAAAACTTAATGCACCAAGAATAATTAAAATAGAACCTTTGGACTTATTTGTGCGGAATAATAACAAAGCGACCCATAACATTACACATATGGTTGTGGCATAAATCAGAACAGGAGCTTTCATCCCCTCCAGGTTCTGCCATAAATATTGTAATAAAATAAATTCATAAATAAAAAGGCCAAAAAGCAAGTAGTTATAAATCCCTTTACGAAAAACGGGGTTAGTCAGCTCATAAAAAATACTTATATAAGCTAGATGAGCAATTAAGAATGATGACAAACCAAGGATGAAGAATAGACTTCCTTCACTCATAAGAAAAACATCTCCAAGTGTAGAAAAAAACAATGCTATTACTAACTTTTTATTTAGGTATTCAAACTTGTTACCAGCAAATAAAAGCAGTAGCGAAGGCACCAACCAAGGTTTGAAATAAAAAGCAATATCTGTATATCCTAAAAGGACCAGCAGCAGATAAAAGATAAAAAAAAGCCTAACAAACCAAAGACCAATCATCTAAGAACGATAGCTGGGTTATTCTGACCATTAGACCTAAAAACAGAAAATGAAAAAAACAATGCAATGCCGTGATAAACTATAATAAAGGGTAAAATATTGTGACCAAACCAATCGCCCAACCAAAGAAATATATAAGAAGCAGCAATCACTCGAAATATTTCGATTATAAAATTCCACTTATGCTTATCCATTAAATCTGTCAAAGAATAAATCGTAAGGAAAACGTAAGAACCATACGCCAAAAGCTCATAAAATGTCAAAGAACCAAGCCTTGCGAAGAGGTCTAATAAAAAAAACATAACAACAAACAAATGAGCAATACTCCAATACAACTCACCTCTCGTCAAAACTGGTTTATATTTAGAAAAAGCATATACATCTTCTATTTTTTGAATTGGGTATTTTTTCTCAAAGCCTTCTGGTCTCCATCCTGTTGGTCTAAACCAAATGGTCAACTTGTCAATGATATTATGGGAGCGCCAAGCATCCTGTACTAGAATTAATAAATGCTGAAAATTAATCTTGAATGGATTTCTCGTATTAGCTGGCCTCGATATTCCATACACTGGAGGGACTTCATCCAACTCCTCTTGAAAGGTCCCAAAAACAAAATCCCAAAATATAAAAATTTGACTCAGATTCTTATCCAAATACTCAGGGTTTATGGCGTGATGGACACGATGGTGCGAAGGAGTAACTAATATATATTCTATGATTCCTAGCTTTCCAATATGTCTTGTATGGTACCAAAACTGCATAAATAAATGCAAGGGAAGTACAATAGATATTACTTCAGGGGGTACCCCCATGATCGCGGCAGGTATAAGTAAAAATGTAAAAAACTTAACAATTCCAGAGATTGGCTGTCTTAAGGCACACGCCAAATTAAACTCCTCACTACTATGATGGATTACGTGCTGATTCCAAAAGAAATTCAGCTTGTGAGCGAACCTATGAGACCAATACCCATAAAAGTCAATAACGATAAAAGCAACTGCATAAACTATAAAACTATTCTCTATCGTAAACAAAGCTAACTTCCCATAAAACCATTGATAAGAAACAATACCAATTGACAATCCCATAACATCTCTCAAAACATTTGTCATACCAGAACTTAAGCTAGATACAGCATCATCAAGAGGCACAGTATCATCACCTTTCCAATACCCATATAGTTTTTCAAGAACTACAAGTATCAGGAATGCTGGCATCGCAATAAGCAGTATTTTCCCGTATTCAACCATATTTTAAGCAACGCCCTAAGTTACAAAGAATTTAAAAAAATGCACGTAATTCCATACCTCCCGAATGAATCATCCTTGCATTTTCTGACTTACGACCCAAATATTGAATCGTAAGTTGTAAATTCTTTGACACGGTTTTTTGATAGCCAATATTCCAGGTATAATTCATTCCAGGGCGCAAAGCTTCAAGCATTTCAAATCCTACAGCAGAATTTTCGGCACCTACAAAATCAATCTTCAAGAATTTAAATGAACCCTGTAAACTTCCTTTATCAGTTTGATTGTACTTAAATGTTGATCCTATATCTCTGATATTACAGCTTTCACCCCCACTCACAATGGAGTTGTTTTTTGCCGTAATTCTTGAATCAATTGTTATTCTGAAATTTGTACTAGGCTGGAAGCTTAAAGAGGTTTTTAACCAGTTAAAGGCAATGGCGTAGTCCCTTCCCGAGGTGTAGTCTGCCAGAGAATTCTTTAATCCATTCTGTGCGGTCAAGACGAGTGAGAACTTCGGTGTCATATTCCATCTTGCATTGACTTCATGAAACGAAGAACGTCGTGAATCAAAACCTGATGCAAGTAAGGTTTTCGTCTGGTTATTTTGAAATACGTAACGCGCACCAAATACAGCTCCCGTTCGATTAAAGAATAAGGAATTTCTGACAAAAGCAGCCGTAGAAATAAGGTTCGTATCGGCAATCCTATTGGACAATGGATTAAATACCGAACCATTCAAAAATGCATTTGATTTCTTGTTAATTCGAAATCTAGCCTGATCAGAGAATCTCGAAATAAACTTTAATATTCCTTTTTTGCGAGACCACAGCCTCTCCGGTCTTAAATAAATGGTCTGATTAAATTCATTAAAGTATGTGTTTACGTATGTATTACTCGGAACAAATACACGAATATAATTGGCTTGATCTATAAATTGTGCTACTTCAAATTCATTTAAGTCCTTGACACCATCTCCATTATAATCAATCCAAGTGTATACACCTTGACCATCATTTACTTGAATATACAAGAACTCTCGCTTCTGTTCCAGACCTGATCCAATTTCGTAGAACGTCGACCATTGAATCGCATTTTTATAAGCTTTAAAATTATACTCCAAACGCCCAATCAGGGAGTTTTCTGGATTTTGATTCATCAAGACCGTATCGAGAACATCTAATGAACGATAACCAGATAACAAGGTGAGCTTTTGATTTTTCAAACCATTAATATTGAACTCCGCACCTGTCGTCTTTGCCAAAGCTGTTCTTTCAAATTGAGTGTTAATTATGCGTCTGTCATAACGCTCACGATAAAACAGTTTATATTCCATTTTAGTCGTATCCGCATTAGAAACATAAAACTGATAATCAAAAAACTCATAGCTAGGAGAGCTTGAAATTGTATCTTGATATAGATTACGCTCATGATCATCTTTATAACCAATTCGTATAGGTCCTATATTTTTTGAAAGTTCCAAACGATGCCGTAAAAAGCTGCTACTCGTTAGACCATTTGCTTGTAAATAGCTTCCATCCCAATTGGTATTCCACCCTTTATGTTGCCAATTTCCTTTTGTGAATGCTCTTTGGCCACTGTAAGCTGACCCTATAGAAAAATGTTGGGCATCAACATCTATAGAACCTCTTTTCTTATGCTGAAGTTTTGTCCCAATTGTACCTAGTATTTGTTGACCTGTATATCCTTGGAACCTAGTATTCCAATCACGATCAAATTCAACGGCTCTATATTGTTGAATAGGAGAAAAGTTAGTTGATAAATATTCTAACTCCGCTTTTGTCTTTAAAGACCACAATGTTGTTGTATCTGTTTTACCAAAAAAAGAGGTATTCATCCATTTCGTGCGATTGGAATATCCAATATTATCATCAGCAGCCAAACTTGAGTAAGTATTGATATCAAAGTTGCTCAACGCCCATTCGGACTCTAAAAAACTATGCTTTTTATATTTCCATTTGAGCCCGCTACTCAACATCTGTTGTTTTTTAGGTGTAATAATACTTCTTGATGCTCGATAATCCCCTTGAGCAACTCCGGATTCAGGAGCAATCCATTTAAAGACTTTTCCTAAAGCATTATAGTTTTCAAGAATGTAATCTCCGTTGCCATTTCCTACGTATTCGAAGAATACGCGATAAACGGCTGTACTTGGATCAACACTGAAAACCAAAACAGAATCATATCCAAGGGAATCAATTCTCTTGTAAAGGTTTTGGTTGTCAAAAAAACCAACAGAATCTATCGAACTTACCGATGCCAGATTTAAAGCATCACCAATACCCGCTAAATAGGCCCTTTGTTCATTTGATAAATCTTGTTGTAGGGGTTGATTTTTAGCATCTTGTTCAGAATAGGAATTGATCCAGAAATCTATTTTTTTCGAATTATACGTCAGTGAATGCTGTGCCAATGAACGCGCGTAATTTTGATCTGAATATTGAAACTCTGCAACGATTCTAGTATCTTTTGTAATTAGATTCCGAGCGGTAAATATCACCTCGGAGGTATTATAATCAATCGTATAGTCATATTCCTGTCCACGCTTTAATAAACGTCCATCTATAAAAAGCTTCTCTGTACCGGACAAAACAATGATAAAAGGTTCGTTTTCTGCACCAACCAAACGATAAGGCCCTTGATTAGATTCTACACCCGGAATAATTTGCCTATTGAATTTACCCTTAGATAACGCCCCACTCAACTGAATTTTCCAAGATTTGTCTGCTCCCCTATTCCACTTATAATTCACACTCAAGCCCTGGGCCCGCTTGCGATAATTCATAAAATACCCCTGAGGCTTTGACAGCCAAAAATCTCCTGCAATTAGCTTTAAGCGATCATTATAAACTTGAATAAATACTTTGTCAAACTCTTGGAGCTTGTTGGTATTGCCCTCAGGTTGAATTGGGATATTTGCATCAGAAACGGAGGCAAGTATTTTTAAATTAGGCGCAATATTTCCTGAAAGTTCAAGGTTTAATGAAGAGTTTATTCCAAGATCCTGATTATTACCAAAAGAAACACCTCTGGAAATCGAACCATTTTTATTCAAATCATTCCCGCCAAAGACATCATTTACCGAATAAAAGTTTTCAATTTTAAAAAGTGCGCTTTTATCAGTGTCTTTGTCAAAGACACGAGCACTATCGCGAAGTTTGTATGTCTTTGATAAATCAAACGGAAAGACTTTGTACGAAAAGAATAGCGTATCATCAATAGGCTCTAATAATCTAAAAAGCGCAGATGAATAGTCAAGTGTATAGGCTGAAGGAGAGAGCACGCTATCATTTAAATAAACTTCAAAAGAATTTGGATAAATACTACAAGTATCGATACGTTTTTCATTTTCAATAAAAAGACTTTTCATTCGAATTCCTCCATCTTGACCTAAGGCAGAAAGTTGAACGATTAAATACAGAAAAAAAAGAAATCTATTTTTTATCATGGATATTCACAACCAATATAAGGTCTTGAACTGTAAAACGCTATTTTCAGCAATCCATTGTTTTTTCTTAGGACTTAATAAGAGAATTAAGAATCAATATCAACTCTTCCAGGGTACCTTGCTCTAAAACAAAATGAGATTCAGTAGCGTATTTTTCTAGCGCTGCTCTCGTAGAGTTGCCCCAAGCTATAATAATAGCTTTAAAAGGTAGCTTATTATACATATGAAATGCATCAACATTACTAGGACTCGTGAAAACATAAATATCTTTTGGATCGATCTTTACACCATTGAGTATGGTCTCATAAATTGCAACACTACGAAGTTGTCGCTTCGGAATAGATGTTTCAATAGAACGTAATGAAAGATTAGAATGAGGAATAAAAACGGTCCGTGTTCCAAGCCAATCACAGAATTCTTTAGAAACGGCTAAAGGATTACCCGCATTGCTTCCGACAAAGCTTGTTTTATAACCCATTTTATGAATTCTGTAGGATGTTTGATGACCTACGCAAGCAATTGTACAGGATGCCAAATCAATTTGAGAGGATTCTTCTAAAAACTGTACCGATCGGATACTTGAAATAAAAACCACATCAAAGTCTAATGGTAATTCAAATTTAGTTGGACTAAATCTAATTAATGATTGGCAATCAAATTGAAAATCAAGCTTAGCAGTGAAATCACCTAGTTCATCTAGTTCAGAAATATTTTTAGAAATGAATATGGTTTTCAAACCTGCTGATGTTGCAAATGCTCAACAATTTTTTTTGGAAAGTCCTGCTCCTCAATGTAAGGGAAACGGAAGTATCTCGATGGATGCATTGCATCATCCGAAAACGAAACATGCACATATTTATTGTCACAATAAACACCAAGGGGTAATTGACATCCACCGTTCATTAAATTTAACACCGACCTTTCAAGGTGAACCACTTTTTGTACTTCACTATCATTAATATTACTTAAAATTGCTTTAAGCGATGTATCATTTGAACGAATCTGCAATGCTAAAACGCCTTGTGCAGGTGCAGGAACGAATTCATCAGGTGTCAAATCGATCCCTACCAAATCTTCTAGCTCTAATTTTAGCCGAAGTACACCTGCTTTAGCAAGTAAAATCGCATCATATTCACCGGATTTAAGCTTATTAACTCGAGTTGGAACATTTCCTCTTAAATCTTTTATCTGAACATCAGGTCTAAGAGCAAGAAGCTGAGATTTTCTTCGTGCAGAAGAAGTCCCGACTATCGCATCTTTTTTTAAACCCCACAAAGCTTGTTCTTCATGAGCAGACTGCCTAATTAACAAAAGCTCACACGGATTCGCCCGTGAAGAAACAGCGGCTATTTCGAGACCTTCAGGTTGATTCGTTTCTAAATCTTTATGAGAATGAACAGCTAGATCAACATCTTCATTCAACAAAGAAGCCTCAATTTCTTTGGTAAAAAACCCTTTACCTTCCATTTTATCAAAGCTCAAATGTTGAATTTTATCTCCTTGGGTTTTAATAATGGTAATTTCAACCTCATGGCCTCTTTTCTCTAGCTCTTCGCGAACAAAGTTTGCCTGCCACAAGGCAAGATCACTCCCTCTGGTTCCTATTTTAATGGGTTTAGTTAGAGACATTTTTAAGAATGATTTCTTTTGCAAGTTTCATTGGACCACTAATGTACTTTTTTTCAACATATCCCAACACTTTATCTAGGACTTCTCGAGCCTCTGGATCTAATTCTTCCATATCCCTTTTGAAAACTTCATCAATGGCTATTTCCTTAATCGCTTTAATCTGTCGTGGGACATCTTGCATCACCAACTCTACATTCCGCTCTTTAACAAGTATAATAAATTCTTTCAAAGCCTCATTTACTATTGCTTTTACTGACGCAACCTCTTTACCGCGTACTTTCAAATTATCATTAGAAATCTTCTGTAGCAAATCAATTGATAAATAATTCACATTATGTTTTGCTATGATTTCAGGCGAAATATCTTGAGGTATTGCAATATCTATAAGTGTCTTAAGGCCCTTCTCATTTTGAAGGATTTGCTCATAAAGCTCTAATGAAACCACATTGTGATCTGCACCTGTACAAGAAAGCAAGACGTCAAAACCTTTTGTATAATTTGAAAGCTCAGATAGGGGGTAATAAGGCGCGTTTAAAACTTGTGCTAGACTTGAAGCATTTGAAACCGTTCGATTGAACACTACAAAATTACTGAAGCCATGCTTTTTAAGAAATTTACACATCGTAGCATTCGTTGCCCCTGAACCGATTATTAAAATTCTAGAATCTAAAGAAATATTCAATTCTTTTAGCTTATGATAAGCTAAAGAAACTACCGAAACAGGCTTTGTCGCTATACTTGTTTGCGTATATACTTTTTTGGCAGTTTGTATCACCTGGCGAATAAGAAGCCTTAAAAAGTCTCCCGTTAATTTATTTTTATTCGAAGAATCAAAAGCGTTTCTTACTTGTGTAATGATTTCTCTTTCGCCAACAATCATTGACTCAATAGAAGAAGCCACGGAAAACGCATGATTCACAGCCTCTTCAGCCTTGTACTCTTCTACGTTTTTCGCTAAAAAAACAGCCTCAGAGGTCGGCAATTCGGGATATAAGCATTGGATCAGCTTTTCGATAGAAACAGGACCATCACTGACTAAAGTAAATTCAACCCTGTTACAAGTGGATAAAAACATCAACTCATCTATGCCAAACAAATCTTTAACACGACTTAGTCGTGCGCCCTGCTCATTAGGTTCAATATGCAAGAGACCGATCTTTACCACATCTAAATTTCGATGTGTGAAAGCAAATATTTTTAAGTGTTTGAGGTTGTTTCTCATTCCTTATTACAAATATCGGAAGTCATCAAAGATTGTTTGTCATAATAGTGTCATATAGCCTGAAAAATTAGGAAAAGACTTTAAATTTGTGATAATTATAAACTATGCACATGCAACACAAAAAAGTCAAGGCTCTTTTATTTGATTTAGGTGGCGTAATCGTAGATTTAGATTATAAAAAAACAGCAAGTGCTTTTGAAAATATTGGACTGAAAAATGCAGAGAAAGCATATAGTCAATTTAATCAAACGGATCTATTCAATGACTTTGAAACAGGCCATATATCAGACGAAGAATTCTTAGCGGAGGTACGAAAAAAAATTACAACTCAGGTAAGCTCATCCGAAATAACAAAAGCCTGGAACAGTATGATTTTAGGGTTTCAGCATGCTAAACTCAAGGAAATCAAAAAATTGAGTGAAAAAGTACCATGTTATTTGCTAAGCAATACAAATGAAATACATCTCAGCTATATTGAACAGCTACTTCAAGAAATGGGTTTTAAACACTTTCTCAATGTTTTTAAATCCTGCTACTTTTCTCATCAGATTGGAAAAAGAAAACCGCATAAAGAAACCTTTGAATGGGTTTTACATCAAATGAATTATCAGGCTCAAGATGTTTTATTTATAGAGGATTCTCCTCAGCACATTAAGGGTGCAAAAAGTGCCAAAATCAATACCTTTTACTTCAAAAAAGATAGTAATTTATCAGATGTAGACCAATGGATCTAATTATCTAATTAGATGAACATAACCTTGCTTCTCAGAGTTTTCAAGAACGATTTTATACATGTAAATCCCATCCATAAGCTCTGAACCATCTA
>JAKMFD010000107.1 GCA_022425625.1 Crocinitomicaceae bacterium
AGAAAATTTAAGTGTGCTTAAAGTTACGCCTTTTATTGAAAAAATAAAATCAGCATTTTGGTTTCCATAGGTTATACATATCTTTGTTAAGAACGAAAAATTTCTATGAAACCATACGTAATTGGAATCTGTGGCGGAAGCGGCTCCGGTAAAACAACACTATTAAAAAAATTAAAAAACACCCTAGGGCCTCATCGTGTGTCAGTGTTCACAATGGATAATTATTACAGGCCCAAAGAAGCGCAGCAAAAAGATAAAAACGGAGTGGTTAACTTTGATCTGCCAACCGCGCTTGATGAAAAACTATTAAGCGAAGATTTAAAGACTCTTATTAGCGGTCAAACCATAGAGGTAAAAGAATATTTCTTTAACGCTCCCGTTAATACGAACAAGACGGTTGTTATTGAGCCGAGAGATATTCTTATTGTTGAGGGGTTGTTTTTGTTTTATTTTGAAGAGGTTAAAAAAGCGCTGGATTTCTCCATTTATATTAATGTAGACCCGAAACATCAATTGTCTCGTAGAATAATGCGAGACGAAAAAACGAGGGGGTATTCAAGAGAAGCAATACGATACCAATGGAACGAACACGTTTTACCTTGTTTTGAAAAATATATTCTGCCCTTTCAATCATCTGCGGACTTTGTTTTTAATAATGACGACCGTTCAAAAGAAGATTATAAAAAATTAAAAAAGCTTTTAGAGAGCAAAGCATGAAAAAGAAAGTGATTTACGACATTTTTACCGCGAAAACAGGTGTTTGGTATATGTTGTTGTCTTTGTTTTTTGCTTTATCCTTATTCCTATCAGGTTTGTTTTGGCAATCAAAAGAACCTGCAGAGAAACAAATTCAGGCGAGCTTTCTTAGACTAGAAAAAAAAGCGGAGGCCGCAGCAAAAGACCTCCTCATCGAGGCGCTTCAAGGCAATGGCTTCTCAACACCGAAAGACACGGTTTTAGTTCTGCACGTGTACGAAAGAGACTCCTTAAAACACTGGTCTTCGAACAAAATTCCAGTGCCACGGTTTGCTTCATTAAAGTTTCCATCAGGGGGGCTAATTCATTTAAAGAACGGATGGTATTACACCTGCACGGCTTCGCATCAAGACGTTACAGCAACAGCATCTTTTTTGGTTAAAAAAAAGTATAGGTATCAAAATGAGTATCTCAAAAACCATGTTAGCTCAGCTGTTAGCCCTGTGTTTTTTCTTTTAACCCTTGACGAACAACAAGGCTTTCCTGTTTTTAATCACAATAAAGAATATGCTTTTTCTGTATCAAACCCCGTTGTTAATGACAGGGGGAAGAAAAACTACACGTTGGTGTCTTCATTGATGGCTTTTCTGTTTCTGTTTTTTGGCCTATTAAAAGTTAAAAACAATTCGGTTAAAACACTTTCTATTTTTTTGTTTTTTATCTTAATGTATGTTTTGAGCCTTTCTGGGGCGCTATCTTCAGAGTTGGTTTCTCCTCGGTTATTTGCGTATAACACTTTTTTGCCAAATATCGTTTCGATCTTGGTCATACTTATTGCTTATGGTTTTTTGCTTATTTTTTTTACAAACAGGGCTTTTGTAAACTTTAAAGGCGCCACATATATAAAGTCGATTTTATTATTGATTACTTGGTGGTTTATAGAAAGGGCCGTTCCTTTTGTTTTAAACAATTCTTCTATTCCAATAAGCTTAGACAATCTTTTTGAGCTGGAAGCCTTTTCCTATATCATTATTTTGGTGTTTGTTTTTCTTTTTCTAGTTTACAATTCCTTATTCAAGAGGGTTTTTAATGATTTTACGTCAAAAGGAGGAACGCGGGGTGTCGTTTTGCTGTTTGTTTTAAGTGTTGTCTTTCTGTTGTTTGAGGTTTTTGTCCAGGGTGTCGATTCGTTGTCGCTGGCACTTCCCTTTGCGCTGACTCTGCTTAGCCTAATATTTATGAACAAAAACTCATTTAGACAGCGCTTGTTTAAAAGTGTTTTTTCAACTATTATTTTATCCACCGCATTGGTTTCTTTGTTAACAATAAACCACAATCAAAAAGACCTTTTAGACAGAAAGGTCTTGGCAAAAAAAGTAATTAAAGAAAGGAACCGCGAGCTAGAGGTCAAATACCGATCGTTAACAACCACGCTGAAAACAGCACCTTTTTTAGTTAACATAGCAAAAGGAAGGCAGGAAAACCTAACCCCATCAAAATTCGGCCATGTCTTAGAAAACAAGTTTTTTAATGGTTTTTGGGAAGGCTATGAGTGCTCGTTTAACTT
This sequence comes from Crocinitomicaceae bacterium, assembly GCA_022425625.1. Classification (GTDB taxonomy): domain Bacteria; phylum Bacteroidota; class Bacteroidia; order Flavobacteriales_D; family Crocinitomicaceae; genus UBA952. The sequence goes on from JAKMFD010000107.1 coordinate 2,264, forward strand.
TTTTGACGGCAAAGGAGATCCATTAGTGCGTAAAGAAAACATGTCCTTTCAGGATTGGGAAATAATAATTAATGGTTTTGGTGAAAGCTCAGAAATATGTTCAAGTGTTTATTTTATTCCCTCCACTAAAAGCGGGTTCAATTATATAATACAGCAAAAAGTACCAACCAACACAAGCGGGGAGGAGGCCACCCTTTATGTAGGGTTGAAGTCCAAGCTCATACCTGAAGCAATTGGATTTCCGAGGTTGTTGATTTCTGATAAAGCAAATACGCTTGATTACCTTAAAAAATATTCGATAGCAAAATATAAAGAAGGAAAACTCTTCAAGTCATTTGGTTCATACAGCTACCCGGTTTATTTAAATACATATTCGAGTGGGCTAGACACCCAGACCTTTTACGAAGGCCAAAGCCACTATATTGTTCGAGGGGTTCATAAAAACGCTGTGGTGCTTTCTTCAAAACAACCCCAAGGGCTGGCGCTGTTTACGCCATATGCATATGTGTTTTGTCTCATGGGGCTTGCGCGATTGTTGCTTCTGTTGTTAACAAGAAACGCATCAGAACCAGAAAAACAGACAGCCTCGTTGGCTTTTAAAATACAAGCGATTTTAGTTTCAATGGTTGTACTGTCTTTATTTCTTTTTGGAGCAGGAAGCGGTCTTTTTGTGAAAAACCAATACACAAAATATAATAAAAGAGTCATTAATGAAAAGCTGCAGTCTGTGAGCGAAGAGCTCAAAAATAAAATTGCCAAAATGGACCGTTTTGACATCGAAAAAGATGGTGTTTTCTTAGAAAAAACCTTAAATAAGCTCTCTCGTGTTTTTCTCACAGACATCAATATTTATGATGTCGATGGGTTTTTAATTTCCTCGTCAAGGCAGCAAGTATTTAATATGGGGCTGTTGAGCGAACAAATCAACCCTACAGCATTTGAAAGCCTTGTTAAGAGGGAAAAAACACACTTTTCACAAGAAGAAAACATAGGTAAGCTTAGCTACACATCGTCATACATGCCAGTATATAATAAGGAGCAAAAAACGCTTGGTTTTATAAACTTACAGCACTTTGGAGAACAGGAGGACTATGAGTCACAAATACAAGGGTTTTTAGTTGCGATTATCAATGTGTTTATGTTTCTTTTAGCTCTATCAATTATTCTTTCCTTGGTGATTTCTAATTGGCTTACACTACCTCTTCAGGTATTGCAAGACAGCCTTTCCAAGCTAAAAATCGGAGGCCAAAACAAGAAAATAACCTATGTTACAAATGATGAAATAGGCTCAATAGTTCAGCTCTATAATGATAAAATAGAAGAGCTAGAAAGTGCTGCAGAACAGCTAACAAGAACAGAAAGAGAATCTGCCTGGCGGGATATGGCGAAGCAGGTTGCACATGAAATAAAAAACCCGCTGACTCCGATGAAGCTTAGCGTTCAGCACTTATTAAGGAGCTATGATGAAAACGACCCAAAGGGAAGCTTAACCAAAATCAAAAAGGTTGTTGATGGCGTAATTGAACAGATTGATGGTTTGGCGCGAATTGCAAATGAATTTTCAAATTTTGCAAGAATGCCGGAGCCAGTTAAAAAAGAAACAGACCTTGTTTCTCTTACAAAAAACACACTTGCTGTTTTTCAAGGAAACGAGAAGTATAAAATTACTTTTACTAGCGACCTCTCAGAGGCAAATGTATATATCGATAAAGATCAAATAGTTCAGGTGTTTAATAATTTGATTAAAAACGCGATACAGTCTTTTTACGATAAAGATTCAGGCGAAATAAAAATAAATATTGTTAGAGATACAGTGAAAAACATTTATGAGGTGTCTGTTACAGATAATGGTTCTGGCATTGACGAGGAGCACCTAAAGAGCGTTTTTATACCAAGGTTTACCACTAAAACAACAGGCTCTGGAATAGGACTTTCTCTTGTAAAACAGATTGTTGAGAACCACGGAGGAAACGTTTCTTTTTCTTCCGTTTTAAATGAAGGCAGCGTTTTTAGTTTTAGCCTTCCCGCTTAAAGCATTAAAAGGGAGCGAGACACTCTAATTTAATTTCTTTTAAGGTGTTTGGATGCAGAAAAACAAGGCGTTCCGCATGTAAAAACATTCGCTCTTTATGTGTTCCATATAGATCGTCACCTAGAATAGCCATATTTAACCCCTGATGAAAGGCCGCATGAACACGTAGCTGATGGCTTCTGCCTGTTTTGGGATAGAAAGCAACACGGGAAAGTCCGTTTTTAACATTTAATAGTTTAAAATCCGTAATAGCCTCTTTCCCTTTTTCGTAACAAATTAATTGTCTTGGTCTATCGCTGTAATCAGTAGCTAGAGGCAGAGAAACACTTCCACTTTCTTTAGTTAATACACCGTCAAGTATGGCAATATATCTTTTTTTAGTGCTTCTTTTTTCAAACTGCATTTGTAAATTAGAAAGCGATTTTTTGTTTTTAGCCAAGAGTAAAATACCTGAGGTTTGTCGGTCAAGCCTGTGAACGGGAAAAAGGTCTTCGTTTCGGCATTGTTTTTTTAATACGCTGAGAACAGATTGTTTTATGTTTTTTCCAGGAACAGAAAGAAGCCCCGAAGGTTTGTTTACTGCTAACAACTCATCATCCTCATAAAGTATCTCTATCTTCTGTTGCTTAAACGGAAGGGTAAGGGGGCTTTCTTGTACAGAAATTCCTTTTAGCATATGATTAAGAATAGGCTCGCATTTCCCCCGACAGGCCGCGTAGTGCGTGCCGTGTTTACGAAGCTGTTTTTTGGGCGAAAGCCCCCACCAGAACTCGGTAAAAGTAATAGGCTTGAGCCCTAGTTTGTAGCAACTTTGAAGTAGTCTAGGTGCAGCACATTCTCCTGCGCCAGCAGGAGGAACACCCTCATAAGTGTTTTTAAAAAGCGCTAAAAGATGATTTGAATTTCCTTCAAAATTCAAAAAGGATGCGGTTTTAAACACCTCTTCTTGAATGTTCTTAGACTTTTCGGCTCGTTGTTTTTTTAAAATCGTTATTTCCCGTTCAAAGGTCATTACGGCCTCTTTTAGTATTAAAAGAGTTTCGGACCCCTGTCTCTTTGTTTTTTTGTAGGCCAATTGCTCGAGTTTGCTTTCGAGGTTTAATTTAGAGAGCGCCTCAAGCTGTTTTGGGTTTTCTTTATTGGTGAGCGCTGCCCTAACTTTCTTACGCGTGCTTTTGTTGTTTTTTATTTCCAGCCTGCTTGTGGCAATAACATCATTATGTGCATTAAGTGCAGCTTGATACTTTTTTTTAGCCGTTATAAATTCTGGGCGCGTAGCTAGCGTTTCGATTTGCTCGGTAAGCGCATCTAACTCTTGCTCCCCAAGTTTAAAAAAACTGTCTTTTTGATGCACGTCCACAATGGGTGGTACGAAACCTTGTGGCCTTTCATCGTCTTGTAGTTTTCCTGAATACCCCATTAGGTAACCTAGCCCTCCTGGTTTGTATTCAACAACAAGAACACCAAACATTTTTCCTTGTTTCTGAAAGTCGTGCCGAGTGGTTTTGTGAATAATACTTTTTACATGATCCGCAGCTAGTAGGGCCAAGGCATCTGGTTTGTGGTAAAAAGGAAAAGGGAATAGGTCAGGACGAGATGAACTCGGTGTAGGTTGATTAAAGAAATGAAGAAGTGTCTTTTTGTCCACGAAGCAAAAGTACAAAGATGTGGGCTTGGTAGCTTCTTTTTTAAAAGAAGCTTTATTGTGTCCTTTTAAATTGTTTGACCAATTTAGGGGACAAAAAAAGACAAGTTAAAAAGACTGAAAAAGCGCTGTTACTTCTTCTTCGTTGCGCGAATCATAGCCTCAAGCTGATCCCACATTTCTTGAGGAATATCTTCCAACAAATTAAACTCCCCGGCACCTTTGAGCCATTCTCCTCCGTCTATGGTAATCACCTCTCCGTTAATGTAAGACGAAAAGTCAGAGACGAGATAGGCAGAAAGGTTCGCCAATTCTTGGTGTTCTCCAACGCGGTTTAAAGGCACTTTTTTGGCCATGTCAAATTTGTCTCTTAAGTTTCCTGGGAGCAAACGGTCCCACGCACCCTTTGTTGGGAAGGGGCCTGGGGCTATGGCGTTAAATTGAATACCATATTTTGCCCATTCCACAGCCAAGCTTCTTGTCATGGCTAGGACCCCTGCTTTTGCAGCTGCGCTTGGCACCACATATCCTGACCCGGTCCAAGCGTATGTTGTTACTATATTAAGGACCTTTGCGCTTTCTTGTTTGCTGTTGATCCAGTGCTTTCCAAAAGCGAGCGTGCAGTTTTTAGAACCCTTAAGTACAATATCTATAATTGTATCAAAGGCATTTGCCGATAAACGCTCTGTGGGGGAAATAAAGTTTCCCGCCGCATTATTGAGCAACACATCCACCTGACCGAAATGATTTAAAACATCTTTTAAGACAGACTCGACTTGATCGTAATGACGCACATCACACTGGACAGGCAAGCATGAACCTCCTGTTTCTACCTCTAATTCTTGAGCGGTGTTCTTTAATTTGTCAAGGTTTCTTGACGTAATTGCAACTTTAGCACCAAGCTCCATGAAGTATCGTGTCATAGCTTTTCCGAGACCACTTCCTCCTCCTGTGACTACGATTACTTTTCCTTTTAGGGCATCATCCCTAAGCATTTTTTCTGTATGTTTCATAGTTTAATTTTATGTTGGCTATAACGGTTAGTATATGGCAAGTAGGGCAGTAGAAAGCGATAAACTTTCGGATTTGCACTGAGCCATATTTTTATATTTTGTTTTTAACTTATTCATTCTTAAAAGCCAAATTAAAAATTTGGCGGTTTTGGTAAATAACACTGAAATTTTGTAAACCACCTAACGCCCTATTTGCTATATACCTTGTTAGCTATCGTTATTCTTTGTTTTGACCATCTAGAAGAACTTTTATCATACTATTTTCAGCTTTCCTATAATGACTGCTACAAAATGTCATATGATTGAACCCAATATTGTCATTTTTGAAATTAACAATGGCTCCTTTTTCCTTATAGTATTTCGCAAGCCAAGCACCAATTTCTGGAGGACATGCGGTGTCATCTGAAGCATGCCACACAGCAATATTTTTAGTGTTGATTTCCCTTGGGTCAAATCCCCATAGATAAGCAACATCCAATGCCGATTCCCATGTATTTCCTGCAGAACCTCTTATCATAGAGCGACCAAAAGTATGACGCATCATTTCGACTAGAGCAGTATCATTTTTTACGTTTTTTCCCATGCTTACTAAAGTTGAAGTAGTTGAATAGGGAGCAAATAAATCAACATATAAGTACAAACCGAAAAACCAATAGGCATTATGAATTTCATCGAGTTGTGCCGTTGTTTTTAAACTTTCATTGGCAAGTGCACCTGCAATACCAATTTCATCTGTTACATCATTAGGAAGCAAAGGAGCATTCAATCCAAGACCTGCAACTCGACCTTTAAAATGATAGGCAGCCGCCATTGCGTGAGGGTTACCCTGAGAGTGCCCTGTAATCATAAAAGTATCTACATTTTCTGCATCTAACACGGCTTGAAGGTCTTCAGAAGCCCAATCAATTACGCTTCGCCCTATTTTCATGTCTGTATTTCCAACACCAGGTAGTGAAATAGAAATACCACGAACGCCTAAGTCCTTACAAGCAGATTTATTTACAGCCTTCTCAAACGTTCCATCAAGTCCTGAACCATGCATATTTATTATTACGGGGGCGTTAACGTCAGAACTTCCATAAAGAAAATATTCAATTTTCCTGCCATTTTTATCTGTAGCTATCTTTGCCCCATCTCTTATTATAGAAGCTTCATCAATTTCAGATTGCCCTTGGTTTTTAATGATTAATCCACCAATAATGAATATTAAGTAGATGGATACAAGACCAATAAAAATGTATTTTAATATTTTCAAAACTCTCTTCATCTATTGGTCCCTTTTTTAGCTTTCTTGTGAAAGTGAATTGGCGAGTAATCTATGAAAATGATGAACACCCTGCTCTCGTTTAGGTGAAAACCTTCCTGTTTGATAAAAAGATGACTGCAGGCCCTTATGTACTCCCTCAACAACAAACTCATCTTCTCTTTCAACTTTGTCAAGTAGCGCTCCAGCTCCTTGGCTCAGCTTATCCTCCTTCCAAACATACGACCGAAATAAGACTCTTGTTTT
>JAKMFD010000115.1 GCA_022425625.1 Crocinitomicaceae bacterium
CCATACAATGGATGCTAAACGTGGCTTGGAATCCAATATTCTTTCACCTGCATAATCCAATCATAGGATTAATAGTCATTGTAGCATTAACTAAGCTTGTCACTTATTTTCTTTTTAGATATAGGCCCTCACAAAAAGGCTTCTCCTTATTACTTTTACCATACGTGATTTGGTTATTTATTGCGACGTCATTAAATGCCTATGTCGTATTTATGAATTGATAAAAATCAATTTTGAACAGAAAATCAGTAATCAATTGTAAATCATCGAGTTGTATTATTTCATTCAATTTCCCAATGTTATGGAATTGTTAAACCCGTCTAAATCCAAATAAATAGCGCAACCTAAATAATAGCGAACACGTCATAACAAGGACTAGAAAAACTCATGTTTCGTAAACTATTATTCATTGCAAGTGAATAGAGCCATAGTGTGAATAAAACTATGGATTAAATGAAAAAACAAACACTCCTAGATCTAAAGGAATACTCAACCTATTTAGATCTATTTTCAAATTTATCGCTCCTTAATTCTGAGGAAATACAAACAATTTCTTCAAACAAACAAGACAAATACCAGGTTGAAAACCTAGGCCATCTGATGGAAATTTTAAAACATCATGAGATTGAAATTGATTTGGAAATTCAGCAAAACAAAAACAAACGCTTTTCTTATATCATCGATAAAAAAGGAAATAAAATTGAGCTTTGGGAACCGGTTCAATGAGTTTTAAAACCTTTTTCATCAAAATTGACTAAAGACCTAGTCTAATTGAAATACTTTTTTTTAAGTGGGTTTATAGATTCTTATTTATATTTGCGCACCAATCATCGCATATGCTTTGATAAGGCATAAGTAAAATCTATGATTAAGAATCTGTACAAATTTTTAAGTTCGAAATATCAGACGCTTTTCTTGGAATACAAGGTTGATTTTAAACCAAGATATGGTCATGGAAATAAAGCTCATGAGGCACTTTACAAAATCATAAACAAAAATAGAGATGCTTATTGCGAAATACTTGATAAGGCCTTAGGCTATTCGAATGAAATTTGGAAAATTAAGACCTCTGACAACGAAAAAAATCCAATAAAACCATGTTGGAATAATAGTTTTCTGCCAGGACTAGATATCATTAGCATTTACACGATGCTTGCAACTCATAAACCCAATAAATACATCGAAATAGGTTCAGGAAATTCAACAAAAGTTGCATACAAAGCTAAGAATGAGCAAGGTCTTTCTACCAAAATTATTTCCATTGACCCTCAGCCGAGAGCTGAAATAGACAGTCTTGCCGATACGGTAGTGCGTAAACCATTTGAATCAATAGATTTTGACATTGTAAATGAGCTTGAAGAGAATGACATTCTTTTCGTAGACAATTCGCATCGAATTTTACCAAACTCAGATGCAATGGTGTTTTTTATGGAAATACTGCCTCGACTAAAAAAAGGTGTAATTGTGCATATTCACGACATTTATTTACCATATGATTATCCGCAATTTATGTGTGATCGATTTTATTCTGAGCAATATGGTTTAGCGATGTATATCTTAGCAAATCCATCGAAATATATAACCATAATGCCAAACTATTTTATTCACGAAGACAAGGAGTTATCTCAAAGAATTGCACCTATTTGGCAACACAAAAACCTCAAAAACGTCGAGAAACATGGTGGGTCATATTGGATTAAGATAGGGTCATAAACCTACCTATCCAAGGGCAACATCTAGAATCATCATCACCAAAAAGCCTCCAATAAATCCAAGAACGGCAATGTCTGTATATTTGTCCCGTTGGGTTTCAGGGATTACCTCTTCTACGACAACAAATATCATTGCTCCTGCCGCAAAGGCCAATGCAAAAGGTAGAATCGGTTCCATATAAATCACGGCCAATGCACCACATACACCAGCTATAGGCTCAACGATTGCTGAAAGTTGACCATACCAAAAGCTTTTCAACCTGCTCGCCCCTGCCCTTCTCAAAGGCATGGCAACGGCAAACCCTTCTGGAAAATTCTGTATGCCAATACCAATTGCTAAAGTAACAGCTCCTGCAATAGAGGCACCTTCAATTCCGTGCGCACATGCTCCAAATAAGACACCAACCGCCAATCCCTCAGGAATATTATGAAGCGTTATAGCGAGTACCAACAAGGTTGTTTTATGAAACTGTGTTTTTACCCCTTCTTTTTCAGACTCTTTAAAATTAATATGTAGGTGAGGTAAGCTTTTGTCAAGAAAAAATAAAAACAATGCCCCACTTAAAAAGCCTACAGCCGCCGGCATCCAGATCATATCGGGATACATACGTTCAGAAAGTTCAATTGACGGATTTAAAAGAGACCAAAAACTAGCGGCAACCATTACTCCTCCAGTAAAACCAAGCATCCCGTCCAATACACCACGATGCATCGATTTAAAAAAGAAGACCAAAGAAGCACCCATCGCGGTAACAAGCCAAGTAAAGGTTGTTGCCAACAACGCAGCATATACAGGGTCAATACTTTCAAAGTAATGAATGAGATCGTTCATACTGCGAAAGTAATACAATTAGCAGAAACTACTCTTCCAGTTTTTGGAAACCAAGTTGAATGGCTTTGTTCAAGATACTATTATTGATCGCGGTCCCCAGATCATCTACTTGACCATCATTCATTTCCGCTCTTTTTTTCTTTATGAAGTCATCGCGTTTTATGGACAATTGTGCAATTTGATGCTTGATTTGCTCACGCTCTTTTAATTTTTCTGCCACAAAAAGTTCAAGCTCCTTTGTGCTTTTCTCTTTAAGTGCTGTAGGCAAATCTTCTTTTTTCAGCTTATGAATAACTGTCGAGTCTGCAAGGAAGGCATCAATCAAATCCCAATCGCCATTCGAGTAATTTGAGGATATTTTTGCTTTTGCGCGCATGTTGGCGACAGATGCATTCATTTGTACTGCATTTTCATCCTGAACGGACTGCATGCTTTTTCTTGCGACTCCCCTCCTATTGTATGCGACATATGTGGAATTTATTTTATTACTAAACTCATTTATCTGATCGTCATATGGTGTAGATATAAATACAATCTTTTTATCTGAATTAATATTGAAATAATCTCCTTCCGCGCAGCTCGCACCATCTTTCCAAAATTCTCTTACACCTTGCATATATTCGCCACAATAAATGGTATTTACGAGTACATCCTTACCTTGAGCAATACTACAAACCTCTTTATAATTAACTGGACCTTGATTGAAAGGCTCATTTCCAGCAATGTATATCATTTTTAAATCCTTCTCATTCGAGGACCATTCAAGCTGATTTAAGGCGTCTTCAATCACCGCTCCGCAATATTCATCACCCCCACTGGTGTTCAATCCAAAAAGTTTTTGTGAAACCAAATCTAAATCTGAGCTAAAATCGAGCTGTTTTCGTACAAACCTATTGTTTTGAATAGATGTATTGCCATAATCATACATAGCAATTTCCAAGGTGGGGATCTCATCATTGTATCTTAAAGAACCTGATTCATTAACGATCTCCCATAATCTAGATTTTGCTTGATTCAATAAACCATCCATACTGCTTGAAGTATCGAAGAGGATTACAAGTTGAATTTTTCTTTTTGATTTGGTCTGAGATTCCTTAATGAATTGTATTTCATCGATTGGCTTAATTTGTTCAACAATTGGTGTAAATAAGGCCGAACTCAATAGGCTACTAAGAAGGATGCTTTTCATGTTTTTTATTCCCAGTACAACCCTTTTATCAAAAGGTTCATTTTTTTAGGAAAAATGACAAGGCTAGTTCATAACCAGCAAGTCCAAGACCAACGATGCTACCCACACATACAGGCGTCAACAAAGATTCATTTCTAAAAGCTTCTCGTGCGTGAATATTTGAAATATGGACCTCAACAACAGGGATTGAAATCCCCGCTATGCAATCTCTAATGGCGACACTAGTGTGGGTATAACCTCCTGCATTGAGCACAATACCGTCACAATCCACTTGTTGCAGCGCATTAATTAATTCGCCTTCAACATTTGATTGAAAATAAGAAAGCTCAGCTTCAATCTCTCCACAAAGTCTTTGATAGAAACTTTCAAAGTTTTCTGTTCCATAAACTGAAGGTTCCCGAGAACCTAAAAGATTTAAGTTTGGACCATTAATTATTGCTAATTTCATCTTGTGTCGAATTGGAGTCGCTATATTACAGAATTTGTTTCATTCCTTAAAATCGAAAAGGGACTATCTGCCAATTCGATAATTGCTTATGAAAACGATGTGCAGAAGCTAATGAATTACTGTGTCTCAAAAAAGCTCAAAGTTAAAGAAGTAACCTACCAGCATCTAAAATCATTTATTACCGAATTATATGACCTTGGACTAAGTAGCAGAAGTCAGGCGAGAATTATATCTGGAATCAAACAGTTCTTCACATATTTGATGCTCGAAAATCTGATAAATCAGGATCCAAGCGAGCTCTTAGAACAACCAAAACTGGGACGAAAACTTCCTGAAGTACTATCAATTGACGAAATTGACAGTTTAATTGGCGCTATTAATCTTACCTCCAAAGAAGGTCCAAGAAATCGTGCTATACTCGAGGTATTGTATAGCTGTGGATTGCGTGTAAGTGAATTAATCAACCTAAAATTCACTGATTTATTTTACAATGAAGGCTTTGTTAGGGTTCTCGGTAAAGGAAATAAGGAACGTCTTGTTCCATTGAGCAAAAGTGTTGAATACGAAATCAATTCCTATGAAGAAAAGGTGCGTTGTAATCTAGACATCAAAGCAGGACACGAGAACTTCATATTTCTGAATAGAAGAGGGAAACAACTTACAAGAGTGATGATCTTTATTATTATCAAAGACCTTGCAGATAAAATTGATCTGAAAAAGTCCATTTCACCTCACACCTTTAGGCATAGTTTTGCAACGCATTTAATTGAGGGTGGTGCAAACCTGAGAGCAATTCAAGAAATGCTCGGTCATGAATCGATTATTACTACTGAAATATATACCCACTTAGATCAAAGTTTTTTGAAAGACGCCATACTCAGCTTTCACCCAAGAAATTCAATGGGATAAGCTTAAAATAATTAGGGAAAAAAACTATGATAATTTCTTTTATAAATTTGCTTTATTTCTAAATAAATTGTTTCTTTGCACCCGCTTTTTACATTAATAACGTCTTAAAACGTCAAGCACATGTCAAGGATTTGTCAACTTACAGGAAAATCAGTTATGGTTGGAAACAATGTTTCTCACTCAAAGAGAAGAACGAAACGTCGTTTTTACCCAAACCTAGTAACAAAGAAATTTTATCTTCCTGAAGAAGATACTTTCATTACACTTAAAGTAGCAACATCTGCCTTAAGAACGATTAACAAGAAAGGGATTTCAGCTTGTGTTAAAGAAGCGCGTTTAAAAGGATTTATAAAATAAGCGTTAAAAGTCAAAATTTAGAAAAATGGCAAAGAGCAAAGGAAATAGAGTACAAGTTATCTTAGAATGTACAGAGCACAAAAACTCAGGTTTGGCTGGAACATCAAGATACATTACAACTAAGAATAGAAAAAATACTCCTGATCGAATGGAAATTAAAAAATTCAACCCGATCATGAAGAAGTATACGATTCATAAAGAAATTAAATAATTTGTTATGGCAAAGAAAGTAGTTGCGAGTTTACAGAAAGGTGGAGGTAAAGCCCACACCAAAGTGATTAAAATGGTAAAATCAGATAAAACTGGTTCATACTCCTTTAAAGAAGGAATTGTACATAACGATAAAGTTAAAGAGTGGTTTAGTAAAAGCTAATACACTTTTAAAATAATTAATGAAGCTTCCTATGGGAGCTTTTTTTTTACAGCAATATGGGACTTTTTGACTTCTTTTCTAAATCTAAAAAGGAAACTCTTGACAAAGGGTTAGAGAAAACGAAAACATCATTTCTTTCAAAAGTTGCCAGGACAATTGTTGGGAAATCTAAAGTTGATGACGAAGTACTTGATAATCTAGAGGAAGTATTGATTTCCTCTGATGTAGGGGTTGAAACTACACTTAAAATAATAGAGCAAATAGAAGCCCGAGTCAGGAAAGACAAGGTGCTCGGAACAGACGAATTGCAACTTATTCTAAAAGAAGAGATTGCAAAACTTTTGGACGATAAGGTTGGTAATCAAAACCCTAATTCCAGCTTTCAAGAAGGCAAGGAGCCATATGTTATTATGGTGGTCGGTGTCAATGGGGTTGGAAAAACAACGACAATCGGCAAACTGGCGCATCAATTCAAAACAGCAGGCAAAAAAGTAGTATTAGGTGCCTCTGATACGTTTAGAGCTGCGGCTGTAGATCAACTTATTATTTGGTCAGAACGAGTTGGTGTTCCAATAGTTCAGCAAGGAATGGGGGCAGATCCTGCAAGTGTTGCTTTTGATACTTTGCAATCGGCAAAAGCTCAAAACGCGGATGTCGTAATTATTGATACCGCAGGCCGACTTCATAATAAAGTAAATCTAATGAATGAGCTTTCAAAAATCAAGAAGGTCATGGACAAGGTGATTCCAAATGCACCTCATGAAATTTTATTGGTTATCGATGGTTCTACAGGTCAAAATGCATTTGAGCAAGCCAAGCAGTTTTCTCAAGCTACCGCAATAAATGCCCTGGCAGTTACCAAGCTTGATGGAACTGCAAAGGGTGGTGTTATCATCGGTATTTCGGACCAAATGAATATTCCAGTTAAATATATTGGAGTTGGTGAACAAATGGATGACCTTCAGCTTTTCGATAAACAAAGCTTTGTAGACTCCTTATTCTCTTAAATAGGATTAATTTCATAGCTAATTGATATATCTGGATGTAAACTTGCACGTACAGAACAATATTTATTTAATGAAAGGTCCACAGCACGATGAACGCGCTTTAAATCAATTTCTTTATCAATACTTATTTTCAAATGAATCTTGTCGTAGGGTGTTGGTACACCATCTTTCTTTTTTGCATCAGCCTCAACGCGATAAACCTTCGGTGACATTTTTTGTTTTTTGAGAACGAGCATTACATCGATTGACATACAACCCATTAAGCCACCAAGAAGCAGTTGCATTGGAGTCATACCTCTGTTTTTCCCCTCTAAACTTTCAGACGAATCCATTACGAGTTTTAAATTATTTTGAGCATTGAGCTCAAAAACGTAAGGTGCTTCTATTCTAGTCAATTCCATATCCATAAATTTTATTCTTTTTCTGTGCTTCGCATAAAGTTAGTTATTTCTAGAACCACTAGATATTGCAAACAATTCATTAAATTTGCAACCTACATCATCTGACTATGAAAAAACTTCTTCTTTGCATTTCGCTTTTACTATTTACAACACAATTAGTCGCACAAAATAAAATCATTCGAGGTTTCATTTACGACCAATCTAATGGTGAGCCCTTAGCCTATGAAAAAGTGAAGCTATTAAGGATCGATAGTAGCACGGTTGCAGGAGCAATTACAGACTTAAATGGGTTCTTTCAGATTCCTAAACTTGATGATAACAAATACCTTATAAAAGTTGATAACTTCAAATATGAAGAAGAAATTATAAATATAGATCTAACAACGCAGCGCAGTATTTATGATGTAAAGTTTGAATTGAAAATCTTAGAGTCAGTTCAGGAATTTAATGAGGTTAAGGTATCTGCTGAAAGCAAAACGAAAAGAACTAAAATTGAAATCTCAAAGCTTAAGATAAGTAAAGAAGGGCTCGAAAGAATACCTAGCTACGGTGCAGAGAATGATATTGTTGGTGCGTTTTCGGTAACCCCAGGTGTTATTACAACAGGAGATCAAGGAGGACAGCTTTATGTAAGAGGAGGCACTCCGATTCAAAATAAAATACTTTTGGATGGGATGACCATATACAATCCATTCCATTCCATAGGTTTCTTTTCAATTTTCGAAACAGAGCTCATAAAAAATGTTGATATATACACTGGAGGTTTTGAGTCGAAGTATGGCGGACGTATCTCTTCAATAATGGATATTACTTATAGAGATGGGAATAGAAAAAAGTTTTCTGGTAAAGCATCGGCTTCTCCATTTTTAGGAAAGCTTGTATTAGAAGGTCCTTTAGGCAAAAAAAGAGGTGACTCTCCTCGGGCTGGTTCCTACATTTTTTCAGCGAAAAAAAGTCTATTAGATATCACATCCCAATCGCTATATCCAAATATAAATGAAGGTAATGGACTTCCTTTTAACTTTACTGACCTATACGGTAAAGTTACTTTTTCCGGTGATGGAGGTAGTAAATTTAGTGCTTTTGGTTTTTCAAATCGTGATAGCGTAAATTATAGTGTAGCTGATCTAAACTGGAACGCAAGTGGAGGTGGTATTAATTTTCTATTGGTTCCAAGTGGTTCACCAATTTTCATTCGAGGTCATGTGAATGGTAGTAATTTCACAACCACATTTACGGAAAGTGAAGTAGAACCCAGAACCTCGAGTATAGGAGGATTTGACTTAGGTTTTGATTTTAGCTATTTCTTAAAGAATGAAGGAGAGATAAATTATGGTTTTAATTTAAATGGATTCAATACAAAATATACAACCTTTAATGAGGTAGGCAGAAAGATAGAAGACGAAAACTTCACGACAGAAATTGGAAGTTATTTCAATTACAGAGGGGTATTTAACAGATGGGTTATTCAGACCGGAATAAGAGCTCAAGTATACGCTTCACTAAATACGGTCTCACTCGAGCCTCGACTTGCTGCTAAATACAATGCAACAGAAAGTATACGTTTCAAATTCTCAGGAGGTCGTTTTTCTCAAAACTTTACCTCTGCCTCTTCAGATAAAGACATTGTAAATCTTTTTAATGGATTACTAAGCGCTCCTACCAATGTGCAAGACCAATTTGTGAATGAATTTGGCAATACACGGCAGGTAAATAACGGTTTACAATATGCTTGGCATGCTATTGCAGGTGTCGAAGTTGACCTTGGTGAAAATATCACGGTAAACCTTGAAGGTTATTATAAGTATTTCTCTCAATTAAGTAACATTAATCCAAATAAGCTTTATGAAGACATTGCTACCTTCGAAATGATTGATGATGTTTTCAAAAAGGACTTTATTATCGAGTCAGGACAGAGCTTAGGTGCTGATTTATTAATTAAGTACACCAAGAATAGATTGTTTTTATGGGGTGTATATTCATACGGATATAACCTAAGATGGGATGGTTTCAATGAATATTTCCCTGTATTTGATCGGAGACATAATATCAACCTAGTTGGATCTTACATCTTTGGTAAAAAGAAAGATTTGGACTTCAATGTTCGTTGGAATTTAGGTTCTGGTTTGCCATTTACTCCTACCGCAGGTTTTTATCAATCTGAAAATTTCTCAGGTGGTGTAACTTCTGATCCAATAACAAACAATAGCAATACGGTTTCAACCCTGCTTGGTACATTTAATAGCCAAAGATTACCATACTACCACAGACTAGATGTAACGCTAAAAAAGAAATTTAAGTTTAAAAACAAAACGATAATGGAAGTTGTACTCAGTGTTACAAATGCCTACAATAGAAACAATATTTTCTATGTAAATCGTGTCACAAATGAAGAAATCTACCAATTTCCATTACTCCCTAGTTTTGGTATGAGCTATAAATTTTAAGGATGGCAAGCATTGCTAAATTTAAGGCATTAAGACCCATTCGAGACAAGGTCCATCTTGTAGCGACAAGACCATACTACTCCTACAAGAAAAATGTATTGAAAGCAAAACTTGAAAGCAACCCTTTCACCTTTCTACATATTATTAATCCAGAATTCGGACATCCGACTAAAACCAAACCAAATTCTGAAGAAAGATTTTCGCTAGTGAAAGAAGGGTATAAGAGATTTAAAGATCAAGGAATCTTGATTGAGGATGAGGAAGCGCATTTATACCTTTACAAACAAACATCTATTAACCATTCCTGTATTGGTGTGATTGCAGGCGCAAGCGTCCAAGAGTATTTAGATAAGAAAATTAAGATACACGAGGCTACACTGACAAGTAGAGAAGCACTTTTTGAAAAATATTTAGATATCGTGGGGTATAATGCCGAACCCGTATTACTCTCCTATAAAGGCAATGAATCACTCGAAAATTATTTACGTAAAATACAAAGTGAGCGCCCAGAATATGAATTTACAACCACTGATAATATAAAACATGAGCTTTGGATTGTTGAAAATGAAGCATCAAAAGACTTACAAAACTACTTTAAATCCATTGACGAAGTTTACATCGCAGATGGTCATCACCGATCAGCATCTTCCGCTGGTTTGTATCAAGCAAAGGGAAACTTGCATACAAATTCGAAAAACTTTTTAGCCTATTTTGTCGAAGAAAACCAGCTAAACATCATTGCTTTTAACAGATTAGTTAAAACACTCAACGATATAAGTCCTGAGGTATTTATAGAAAAACTTGAATCTCTTGGTGAATTGACTATGCTCAAACGTGGCAGCGCTCCAGATACAAACCATACCATACATTTTTGCATTGACAAGCAATGGTATCGTTTAAGATTAAATACAAATCTTATCGATGAAAACCATCCTGTCAAAAGCCTTGATGCTGATTTACTGACAGAACTAATATTGAAACCTATTTTAAATATTAAAGATCTTAAAACAAGTGATGCTGTTGACTTCCTTCCTGGAACCTTTAATGCACAAGAATTTGAAAAAGAAATGAAAAAAAATAATTTTCATTTAGGGTTTATGCTTTACCCTGTTAATATTCATCAAATAAAAGCAGTTGCCGATGCCGGTCTATATATGCCTCCTAAATCTACATGGGTTGAACCCAAGCTGAGAAGTGGTCTAACCATCTATAACCTGAAATAATGATAGCAAATAAGCTACAGAAACTTTATGGTGAATTACCGAAAGAGGTCACTTTAGTCGCTGTTTCCAAAACCAAACCTATTGCTGATCTTCAAGATGCATACGATGCAGGTCAGCGTGTTTTCGGTGAAAATAAGGTTCAAGAAATGTGCACTAAATGGGAGCAGCTTCCAAAAGAAATCAACTGGCACTTTATAGGTCACCTCCAGCGCAATAAGGTTAAATATCTTGCGCCATTTGTTGATTTAATCCATGGCGTTGAAAGTTTTAGATTGCTAAAAGAAATAAATAAGCAAGCCCAAAAGAATAATAGGGTAATTGATGTCTTATTGCAATTTTTTATTGCAAACGAAGAGACCAAATTTGGACTCTCCTTTGAAGAAGCTGAAGCTATTCTAAGTGATGAAAATTTCAAAGAGCTGCAAAATGTGCGTATTTGTGGCGTTATGGGTATGGCCTCATTTTCGAATAATCAGGAACAAATTCGTGAAGAATTCAAAACTCTAAAAAGTACATTTGATAAATTAAAGTCTACCTTTTTTGATAATGAAAAAAGCTTTAATGTCATCTCAATGGGAATGAGCGGAGATTATAATATCGCTCTTGAGGAAGGAAGTACAATGATTCGCGTTGGTAGCTCTATTTTTGGTAAACGAAATTAATCTTTCAAATCAAAAATAAGACTGGATATTTCAGACGTCTGCATATATTTTTGAGCCAATAACTGAATATCATCAGCTGTTATCTTATCTATACTTTTATGCATGTCCTCAATGGTATCTATTTGACCAAATGCCAATAGGCTCTTACCTAAACTATGCATTAAACCAGAATTCACATCCATACTCAGCGCGAGCTGTCCCTTAAACTGTTGCTTTAATCGAGTGAGTTTTGCTTTACTGATTTTTTTGTTTTGAATACGCAAAAGTTCCTTATGAATAAGCCTAATTGATTTTTTTATATTCTTTGATTCACAACCTACATAAATTTGCCAAAAACCAACATCTGCATAAGGCACGTATGTTGCCTCTATACTGTAGGCAAGAACATGTCTTTCCCTCAAAGATATATTCAAAGTGGCATTCATGGCAGGCCCACCGAGCATATTCATTAACATGGCCATTGCTGTTCGTTGAACATCAAAATAGTTTGGAGCCATACCCCCAAGCACTAAATGTGCTTGATAATTTGATTCTTTGCGGATAATATTAAAAGGTTTATAACCTGAAAACGGATTTATTTGAATATCAGCACCCTTAGCTGGCATATCTTTGATGTGCTTTTTCAAATGCTTTTCAATAGATTTCAATGGAATATCCCCAACGAATGAAACAACTAAATTTTCTTTTGAAAAATAGGCCGTCACAAATTCATTCAAATCTTTTTGGGTGAACTTTGCTAATTCCTCCTTTTTACCTAGAATATTGTTCCCTAGAGAATGCCCTTTGAAAAACTCTTCTTCAAAATCATCAAATATCTTATCAAAAGGACTATCGAGGTATGAATTGATTTCATCAATTACGATTTCTTTTTCCTTCTTAACCTCATTACGAGAGAATGTAGGATTTACAGATATATCTGATAGGAGCTCAATAGCCCTTGCAGTATGCTCCTTCGGGAATGACGCATGCAAGCATAATTCTTCTTTCGCTGTGTATGCATTGAGCTCTCCTCCTACCTCATCAAGCCTCGAAATAGTTTGAATCCCTGACCTTTTCTTTGTGCCTTTAAAAACACAATGCTCAAGAAAGTGGGCTAATCCCGTTTGGTGTTCCTTTTCAAATCGA
>JAKMFD010000117.1 GCA_022425625.1 Crocinitomicaceae bacterium
GGTGATGATTATAGAGCAGATATTTCTGGCGCATTAAACTCAGGTATAAAAGCAATTCACTTTGACCCACATGGACATTCTAAAGAGAACTATGTCCACACGTGTAAAAGCCTAGAAGAGCTTCCTGAAATGGTCACCAAACTATTACTTGCGTCAAATTAAAGTCTATCTATTGAGCTCTTGTCTCATTTTTTCGTAAAGAATTATACCGGTTGCTACACCCACATTTAAAGAAGCTATGTTTCCAAGCATCGGGATATTGGTTCTTAAATCTGCCATGTTAATTAAGTCAGAGGTAATCCCATTTTCTTCAGAACCCATAACAATGGCCATAGCACCTCTTAAGTTAACTTCCTGTAAGGGCATGGATGACTTCTCGGTACAAGCGACGATTCTATACCCTGATTGTTGTATATAGAAGAGGCTATTTTTTAAATCTTCTGTTTTGCAAACAGGAATTCTGCTCAGTGCCCCCGAAGAAGTCCGAACTGCATCTGCAGTGACCAAAGCAGAGCCTTTTGAAGGGATAAGGATTGCATCTACGCCTTGGCATTCTGCTGACCGTGCAATAGCTCCAAAATTTCTCACATCTGTAATTCTGTCTAATGCTAGAATACAAGGTTTTTTCTCTTCCTCAACCCATTTATCAACGAGTGTTTCAATGTTTTGGTATGCTATTGGTGTAACGAAGGCTACAACCCCCTGATGGTTTCCAGATGTAAGTGTATTTAATTTTTGTACAGGTACATATTGTATGTAGTAATCCTTATCAGCAAGGACATCTTTTAGTTCTCTAAAATGTTCTTTATCGATACCTCGTTGAATCATTATTTTGTTTAATTCTTGCTCTGATTTTATTGCCTCAATCACAGGGTGTATACCGAATATGATATCTTTTTTTTCTTTTCTTTGATATTGTTCTTTTCTCTGTTCCATTTAATGAAATTTATAATCAACCGTTACTTGATTTTCTAATGTAATTCCGACGGGACAAGATTTTGCAGCCGTTATAATTTCCTGCCTTGTCTCTTCGTTCCAATTATTTTTCGATATCTCAAAAAGTAGATTGATTTTTGCGATCCTTCTCGGGTTTGACCCCATTATTTTTTCAACTTTTGCTTCACAGTGTGTAAACTCAATGTTTTTTTTGCTACAATGTATACCGATAATAGTCATTACGCAAGAGGCAAGGGAAGTGGCAACAAGATCTGTTGGTGAGAATGCTTGCCCTTTACCATTGTTGTCTACTGGTGCGTCTGTAATGATAGTGTCTTGCGACTTAAGGTGTTTCGCAGCAGTTCTTAAATTTCCAAGATAACTAACTTCCGAGATGAACATATGTATTTTTTATGTGACGAAGGTACTACATTTCTTGTCAAGCCGACTTTCTGTGCTTAAAAACAAATTCGTATTCTTTGTTTATCTTTAATGCTCTAAAATAACCTTATGTCTAGATTTTTTATTTCATTCTTTTCTATTCTTGTTTCATTAACTGTGTATTCTCAATATGAACGTAAATATGCGACTGATGATAATTCGCCAAATTGGGTCGTATTAATGTATCAGAATGGGATCGATCCTCAGGAAGTAATTGATGCCTACGATTCCTATTACAAAATCAATGAATTGAAAAAAAATGAGCATACCCAATACTACAAACGATGGAGAAGATCATTTAGTCGTCAAATTTCTTTTTCCAGCTCTTCAAAGTCAGACCAGGATTATGTTAAACGTTCTCTTTCTAATAAATTAACGAAAGATGTTGATTCAGAATGGACCTGCATTGGGCCCTATGATTTTGACAAAGAAGCAGCAAGTCGCAGTTATGCGCCCGGAGCTGCTCATGTTTATACAGTCGAACGCTCTGTGAGTAATCCCAACATCATGTTTGCTGGCTCTGCAACTGCAGGTTTGTGGAAGTCGGTGGATGCAGGATTGAATTGGTCACTAATGACTAGAGATTATGTCCTCAATAGGATTTTTGCACTAGAAATTGACCATTCTAATCCTGATATTGTGTACTTTGAAAGTAATGGTAAGTTATATAAAACGTTAGACGGTGGATTAACATGGGCAGAAACTGGTGATATTTCCTTTCAATCAGAATCTCACAATGTGAAGGATATTGTGATGCATCCAAGTATTTCAACAGAGCTATATTTAACTTCAAACAAAGGTTTTTTTAAATCTACAGATTCAGGAGAAAATTGGATTGAAATTATGGATGGAGAGTTTCAAGAAATTGAATTACACCCTACAACTCCCTCTATCATATATACGATTAAAGTTGTTGACAACCGCACTGAATTTTATAAATCTACAAATGGTGGAAATACCTTTAATATCCAAACTAATGGCTGGCCAAATCCAATTGGTGTAGATGATCATCAGGAGCGTGTTGAAATTGCTGTAACCCCTGCCAATCCGAGTTTGATTTATGCTAATGCGACGGGTTCTGCAAATGGAGGAAGCGGTACGTATGGTATTTATTTATCACAAGATGAAGGGGTGTCTTGGACCTTTCAATGTTGTGGAAGTCAGCCCGCAGGCGAGCCATCACCAACAAATATCAATATGATGGGATGGGATAAAAATGGACAAGATAATGGAGGTCAATATTATTATGATGTTGGTTTGGCAGTTGACCCTATAAATCCAAATAAATTACATTTAGGTGGTGTCAACCATTGGATTTCAGAGGACGCAGGTGTAACATGGGTCTGTCCAGCAAAATGGTCTGAGCCAGGCGAGTTGGGTTATGTGCATGCTGATATCCATGATATTCGATTTTTTGGCACCGAATTATGGATTGCATGTGATGGGGGTATATTTATGTCAACTGATGGTGGAGCTACTATAAATAAGTCACAAGTTGGCATAGAAGGAACGGATTTTTGGGGATTTGGTGCAAGTCCTCAAACAGATGTAATGCTCGGTGGAGCATATCACAATGGAACACTGTTGAAGGATAATGATACCTATATTAACGATTGGATTTGTACCGGAGGTGGAGATGGAGTTCGTGGTTTTGTCAATTTTGGTAATGATCGTGTTGCCTATGATGATTATGAAGGTAGGGTTCTTTCCGGAGATCGAACGCAAAACATTGTTGGATTTCAATTTGATTCTTTACCAAATGCATCCTACATCTTTGGGGAGTCATCAACATTAGAATGGGATCCAAGGAACAACCAACACATCTATCTTGGAAGAGGATTAAACCTACTTAAGACTGAGGATAATGGAATAACGTTCAGCATTGTGCATACTTTTGATGCTCGCGTGATGAGTATCGAGATCTCAAGAGCAAATCTAGATTATATATACGTCACAACCTATGAAAGTTGGTGGGGTGCTAAGAAAATCTGGCGCAGCAATAATGGAGGTACGACATGGACAGAAATCACACCATCCTCAGTGTTGTTAAATGGTGAGCTTTGGGTTCCTTATGATATAGCTGTCAGTGCTACAGATGAAAATATTATTTGGGCGGCGAGAACTTCTCAATACGGAAATACCAATTTGGATGGCCGAATGATTTTTAAATCAACAAATGGAGGCATGACATGGGGTAATTATTCAAGTTCCACATTAAATGGAGAGGTTATTACAAATATTGAGCATCAAAAAGGAACAAATGGTGGCGTTTACATAGGAACAAGACGCGCCGTTTATTATCGCAATAATGCCATGTCAGAATGGGCTTTGTTCAATAATAACCTTCCTTTAAGTACGACTTCAACAAAATTAGTCATCAAGTATAAAGATGGATTATTGCGCAACGCGACCAACAGGAGTGTATATGAAGTTGATTTATATGAGCCTTCAGAGCCTATGGCTCAAATAGCTGCAAATAAGTTTAAAGTTTCGTGTTTGGATAACGAAGTTCAGTTTATTGATCACTCTGTTTTATCATCGAATAATCCTTCTTGGTCTTGGAGCTTTCCGGGTGGATTGCCCACCAATTCAAACGATCAAAATCCGGTAGTTACTTATTCAGAACCAGGATTTTATACTGTTTCATTAACCGTTTCTGATGCTTATGGTACAAGCAGCCAGACCTATGAAATGTTTATTGAATACCAAGAAGCTTTAGCGCCTCTTGATGTCGTTGAAGATTTTGAAGATGGAATTACCGATTTTTGGACTCAATATAATGCCAATAATTCTTTTGGATGGACGCCATTTTTCACTGAATATGGACCTGATTGCATTGCAACCAACTGTTTAATTGTAGATCATTTTTCTATAAATCAATCGGGAGATGAAGCTGAATTAATTACACCAAAAATTGATTTAACTAGCGCGGTTAGTGCCATGTTGGAATTTGATTATGCTTATACGAAGTGGGGTGGTTCCTATGAAGATGGCTTCAGAATCGATATCAGTTCAGATTGCTGGAATACCTATGATACTTTATTTTATGCTTTTGGAGACGATTTAATAACTGTTCCAAGTACAAATGATGAATGGTATCCCACGGATTGTTCAGATTGGTCTCAAAACAACTCTATTGATTTAACATCTTATTTAGGACAGAATGTTGCCATTAGATTTGTTGCGATAAATGGTTGGGGAAATAACTTTTTCATGGATAATATCAATGTTTTCGGACAGCTTAGCGGTGTTGATCATTTGGACGCTCCTTTTACAATTTTCCCCAACCCTTCTAAAGGTAAATTTACAATTTCCCATTCCATAGAGAATCCTGAACTAATTATATACGGGGCCGATGGAAGAATCGTTTTTAATCAAGTATTACAAACACAACAATCCAATATAGAACTTAATGCTAAGGCAGGGATATACATTTTGCATGTGAATGATGGCATCAAAACGTATGTTGAAAAAGTCACTATTCATTAGTTTTAGATCAATTACATATTTTTAAAATTCAATACAATCCGTTTATGAAATTTCTTAATCTTTTATTTATTTCTTTAACTTTCTCTGCTTGTGCTCAGGAAAAAAATACGATTGACGCAGGAAGTGTTTCTTCAGTTTCTTTTCGGATGGTAGGTCCGGCACTTACTTCGGGTAGGGTATCTGACATTGCGATTCATCCATCCAATACTGATACTTGGTATGTTTCAACGGCCTCAGGTGGGTTATGGAAGACAAAAAATCACGGAATTACATTCAATCCGATTTTTGATTCTTATGCGTCTTATTCTATTGGCTGTGTGGAAATTGCGCCGTCCAATAAAAATACGGTTTGGGTTGGTTCTGGCGAAAATAACAATCAAAGGTCTGTTTCCTATGGTGATGGTGTTTATAAATCTGTCAATGGAGGAAGTTCATTCAAGAATATGGGGTTGAAAAACAGCGAGCATATTGGAAGTATTGTCATTCATCCAACGGACGAAAATACGCTTTGGGTTGCGGCTTATGGTCCTTTGTGGAGTAGTGGTGGAGACCGTGGTGTATACAAAAGCAACGATGGAGGGGAAACGTGGCGTCGAACCTTATATGTTTCGGAAAACACAGGTATAGCAGAAGTTCATATGGATCCCTCAAATCCAAACATTTTGTATGCCTCTGCTCATCAGAGACGCAGGCGAGAATGGACTTTTATTAGTGGTGGACCAGAATCCGGGCTTTATAAATCAATTGATGGTGGAGAAACTTGGCGAGAAATTAACAAAGGACTTCCAGCTGGTTATTTAGGTCGTATTGGGATGGCAATATCGCCCGTAGATCCCAATGTTGTTTATGCTATAGCCGAAGCAAGATATGGTAAAAAAGGATTTTATCGATCAACAAACAAAGGGGAGAACTGGGCCAAGCAAAGCGATTATGCCACAAGTGGTAATTATTATCAAGAAATTTTTTGTGATCCTAAAGACGTCGATAAAGTTTTTTCAATGAACACGTATTTGCACCATACTGAGGATGGAGGTAAAACATTCATTCGTACGGGTGAAAAAAAGAAACACGTTGACAATCACGCTATTTGGATAGATCCAAATAATACAGACCATTGGATAGTAGGATGTGATGGAGGTGTATACGAAACTTACACGCATGCAAAGGAATGGCGTTATTATTCGAATATTCCAATAATTCAATTTTACAAGGTTACTACAGATAATGATGCTCCCTTTTATAATATTTATGGAGGCACTCAGGACAATAACTCTATGGGTGGACCAGCTGCAACAAAAAGTGCAGCAGGGATTTTAAATTCTGACTGGTTTATTACAAATGGTGGTGATGGCTTTGAATCTGCAACTGATTGGGAGAACCCAAATATAACTTATGCCCAAGCACAATATGGCTGGATTGTACGTTACGACAAAGCCTCAGGTGAAAAAGTTCCAATTCAACCAATGCCTGGTGAAAATGAGCCTGCTTATCGATGGAACTGGGATGCTCCTCTATTGGTTTCCCGTCATGATGCCTCTACCATCTACTTTGCTGCTAATAAATTATTTAAATCTGAGAATAGAGGTGATGATTGGTCAACAATTTCTCCAGATTTATCACGTCAGCTTGATAGGAACAAGCTACCTGTCATGGGGCAAGTTTGGACGATGGATGCGGTGATGAAGAACAAATCAACAACCATTTATGGTAATATTGTGGCGCTCGATGAATCTCCAATTCAGCAAGGCTTATTGTATGCTGGTACGGATGATGGCTTGATTCAGGTTACTCAAAATGATGGAGAAAACTGGGAGAAAATCGACAATATTAAAGGAGTTCCTGCGCGCACAAAGGTGAATATGCTAACCGCATCTTTACATGATGTGAATGAAGTTTTTGTTGCATTTAATAGCCAACGTGATGGTGATTTTACGCCTTATTTACTAAGATCAACGGATAAAGGTAAATCATGGGAGTCTATTACTTCAAACCTTCCTGAGAGGGGTAATGTATATTGTATCAAACAGGACCATGTCAATCCTGATTTACTCTTTGTAGGGACTGAGTTTGGTGCATATTTTTCAAATGACAAGGGTCAGAATTGGACAAAATTAAGTGGACTACCTACCATTGCTGTTTACGACTTAGACATTCAGCAACGAGAAAATGACCTTGTAGCTGCTACATTTGGAAGAGGGTTTTACGTATTAGATGATTATACTCCGTTGCGAACAATGGGTAAATTAGTTTCGCAGAAGAAAGCTCATTTATTCCCAATTAAGGATGCTTTACTTTATGTTCCTTCAACCCCTTTAGGTGGAGGCGGTACAGGATCACAAGGGCACAATATGTGGTCTGCTAAAAATCCGGCTTTTGGCGCAACCTTTAGTCTCTATTTGAAAAATGTTGAGACCTCTTTGAGATCAAAGCGTCAGGAGAAAGAGAAAGAACTAGAAAAGGATGGCAGTCCTGTTGATTACCCAACATTTGATGCAATTCGTGCCGAAGATATTGAAGGAAAGCCATTTTTAGTTTGGCAGATTTTTGATACGTCTGGAATTGAAGTGCGACGTATGAAAACCAGTCCTAAAAAGGGGATACAGCGTCAAGTTTGGAATTTGAGAACAAATACTACCGATCCGATTGGATCAAGTGGTAGTGGCTTCTTAGTAACTCCAGGTGTATATACCGTAAGTGTTAGCCTAGTCAAAGATGGCATGATTGAGGAACTGATTAACAAGGCGCATTTTAAGGTTGTTGGATTGAACAATCAAACATTGCTTGCACAAAATCCAAAAGAGCTTAAAACGTTTAGAGCAGCATTAGCTGAACTCAATAGAAAGGTTAGCGGAACTGAAAAGGTTATGCGAGAGACAAAAGAAAGTATTGAATTGATAGAGAAGGCCTTGATTAACTATCCAAATACTGATTTATCTTTATTGAAGTCCATTCAGGAGATGAAGATTTCACTGAAAGGTCTTGAGGTTTTGATGTGGGGAGATCAAGCAAGAACTTCTCGCGACTTTGAGACAGTGCCGAGTATATCAGGACGCTTGGGTATGGTTGGGTATCAACTTTACCAAAACACTACGGGAGTTACCAAAACGCATCGCGAAAACATGCGGATAGGTGAGAAGGCATACAATAAACTGCGATCCGACTTAAATCAAATAATAGGAGATTTGAATTCTATTGAAAAGAAACTTGAAGGGCTTATTCCTTACACGAAAAACAAGGGTTTAAACTGGAAGCGTAACTAGGATTCAGCAATTTCTAGCCTCTTAATTTCTTCTAAGATTTCATTCGCTTCTTTTGTCAAGCGGTCGCTTTCAGTGCGATTGCTGGTTGACATTTTGTAGGCCTGTTCAAGTTTTTTCTTGTACTGCTCGTTTAACTTTTCTTTTTTACTTTTCCTACTGAAAAATCCCATTGCGTCTTTTTATTTTGAACACCTGAAATGTATTTTATGTTCACAAAAAAAGGGACCCCATTAAAGTGATCCCTTTTGTACGGTAGGTTATTGGTAATATTTTATTCGTCTCCGAAGCGTTCAATCACTGGTTGCGTAACACCTGTATTTGAAAATCCTCCATCATGGAAAAGATTTTGCATGGTCACATATCTCGTTAAATCAGAGAACATACTCAAGCAGTAGTCTGCACATGCCAATGCACTTGCATTACCAAGTGGTGACATTTGCTCTGAGAAGTTAATGAATTCATTGAACCCTTTGATTCCTTGTCCTGCTGTAGTAACGGTTGGTGATTGTGAAATTGTATTCACACGTACTTTATTTTTTATTCCGTAATGGTATCCAAAAGATCTTGCTATCGATTCAAGTAAAGATTTAGCGTCAGCCATATCGTTATAATCAGGAAATATTCTTTGTGCGGCAATGTAAGATAAAGCCAAAA
>JAKMFD010000135.1 GCA_022425625.1 Crocinitomicaceae bacterium
GCGTATGAGGCATCAGGAATCACAGCTTTCGTATCTTGAAGCTTACCTTCTTTATTCCACATTTTACCTGAGGTTCTTATCATTGCAGGCATTGATGCATCAATAATCACATCGCTAGGAACATGCAGATTTGTAATTCCTTTGTCAGAGTTAACCATCGCCAAATCTGGTCGTTGATGATAGCACTCTATTATTGCTTTTTCAATTTCACTGCGCTCGGACTCTGTTAATAAAGACAACTTCGAGACGAGATCTCCGAATCCATTGTTCACATCCACTCCAATGCGCTCGAACGTTTCATGGTATTCATCAAATACAGGTTTAAAGAAAACCCGAACGGCATGTCCAAAGATAATGGGGTCAGAAACCTTCATCATGGTGGCTTTCATATGCAAAGAAAATAAAAGGCCTTTTGATTTGGCATCCTGAATTTCTTGTTCTAAAAATGTCAATAAGGCATTTACAGAAAGACAAGTTCCGTCAATAATTTCGCCTTGAAGGACTTCCACGCGATTCTTTAAATTGATTTTTGTCCCCGCTTCGTTTATATGAGAAATCTCCACCCATCCTTCTTTTTGAATGGTCGAAGATTGCTCATTAGACTTGAAGTCTCCACCGTTCATTGAAGCAACATGAGTTGCAGATTCTGAAGTCCATGCACCCATTGAATGGGGGTTTTGTTTTGCATAATTTTTTACAGCTTTGGGAGCTCTTCTATCTGAATTCCCCTCTCTGAGAACAGGGTTTACTGCACTACCTTTTACTTTATCATAAGTTGCTTTGATCTTAATCTCATGATCATCAGCTGGATCCTCTGGATAATCAGGCAAGCCATAGCCTTGGCTTTGCAACTCCTTAATTGTTGCCTTAAGCTGAGGTACTGATGCGCTTATATTTGGAAGCTTAATAATATTAGCCTCGGGCGATTTTGCTAAATCACCAAGCTCAGCTAGAGCATCTCCCACTTTTTGTTCGTCAGAGAGTATATCTGAAAAATGCGCAAGAATTCTGCCAGCCAAAGAGATATCTCTTGTTTCCACACTTACTTGTGCAGCGCTTGTATAAGCTTTTACAATAGGTAAAAAAGAATAGGTAGCTAAAGCGGGAGCCTCATCAGTTTTGGTATAAATAATTTTAGACTTTTGCATGGGTTCTGATACTTAGATTTAAAGTGTTTGCAAATTTAACCAATCTTATTAATTTTTCCCTTAGAAACCCTCGATTTAAAAGAGAGTTATCGTTTATGGATTAAAAAAATGAATTAAATTAGGCCAACTCTATTTCAAAAGCTCAAATGTTTAGAAGACAGAAATCGCTCTATTTTATAATTGTTGTCCTCATTTCGGCTTCTTGTAAAACTATTGAGCCAGCAATTCCTGACTTTACAATGGCATCTCATAAAAAGATTGAACCTGTGATTTCAAGAATGAATGTAGAGGTCGAAGTCGATATGAACAAATTATTTAAGGAGGCTGAAAAGACAACACCTAAAACATTCAAGGGACAAAGCACCAATTGCGAAGGGATGAGTTATGCGTATGTTTTTACTCGAAGACCTATCGCTTTTGCCACAAACGCACGTCAGCTTGAGACTACAATTTCAGGAGGGTTTTCTCTAGACTTGAATTATTGTCCATTATGCATTACGCTATGGAATGGAAAGGAATCATGCACCGTTCCAAGAATTTATGCCTCTTGTGGTATAGGTGAGCCCAAAAGACGTTATTCAATGACTTATTTGACTAAGGTTGGGCTGAGCAAAGATTATAAATTCCAGGCAAAAACAACTTTAAAATCTTTTGAAATTAAGGATCCTTGCGAGGTGACGTTTCTAAAATATAACGTTACTGATAAAGTAAAAAAAGAGATCACAAAAGAACTTAAATCTATGCAATCAACACTTGACAAGGAGCTGGGTGCTATCGACGTGAAATCTAAAATTGAGGATGCTTGGAAAAAGCTTCAAGAGCCTTTGCCTTTAGATAGTTATGGGCAATTATATTTAAATCCTAAATCATTCTCAATGTCCGCGCTCAGCTATGAAGGCAATACGGCTAAGTTTTCATTAAGTTTATTCTTCTCACCTTTAATCAGTACGGAAAATCAAGGTTATAGATATACCTCTTTAAAGCCAATGAAGTCTCAAAAACAGGTAAAAGGCTTCGATATTTTAGCCGATGCTGCAGCCAGTTACGATTCATTATCGTCTATATTAACAAGCGCATTTAAAGACCAAGTAATTTCTATTAAAGGTAAAGACATTGTGGTGCGAAACTTGCGTGTTGTAGGAACGCAGTCTGGGCAGCTAGTATTACGCATGGAATTTGAAGGCTTTAGGAACGGAATGATATATCTAATATGCAGGCCTATAATGGATTTAGAGACACAAGTATTGCGTCTTGAAGATGTTGACTTTGAACTAAAAACAAAGGCATTATTATTAAAGTCTGCAGAGTGGTTATTAGGGAATAGGATTAAAAATACAATTATGGAAAAGTCAAAAATTGACATGTCATCAAATTTAAATATGTTATTATCGACTTTAGAAAGTAAATTAAATGGAGAGGTTTCCCCTGGAGTAAATGTTACCACTAAGCTAGATCTATTGCGTATAAATAAGATTCTTTTAGGCCCTAAACGTCTCTATGTAAGGACCAATATTTCAGGGAATGTAAATGTAGATGTCAATTAAATGAAAAACGCGAGCGCATTTTTATTTATTCTTTTTACCTCGTTATTCACGATGAAGTCTCAGGCACAAGATGTTGGTTATTATAAATGTTATGGGGGAATATCATTGTCACCTAATAATTTTTATTCTTTAGCTTTTCAAGGTAAAAGAGGTCTTGATAAAAAGGCACTATATGGCTATGAAAAGACGGAAGAGGTTTCTAAAAACCAAATTTGGCTCTTTTTTGATACACCATCTTCTGGTTTGATGAAGCTAAATATTCAAAAAACAAAAGCATCTTTTCATATATATATATTTAAGGAAAAAAACGGAATGCTTTGTGATGAGTTGGCCTCAGGTAATGCAAAGTTTATTTTTTCAGAACAGAGCACAAAAGATTTGAATTCTGAATTTATATTTGTTGAGGAATCACTTCGCTATGGCGTAGTTCTAGTTGCTAAAGAAGGAATCAAGGACTCGTTAGATTTCTCATTTGATTTTTCCCCTCAAGATGAATTTGGTAATGAAATAGTCGACTCCTTACTTTTTGATTTAACGACACACAGCAATGCAAATGAATATGCCATCCATGTCCGAGATGCTATTACAAAACGTCCCGTAAAAAGTAAAATATCTCTTACTGGAGCAAACGAAATTAATGGAGCATATGTGGCAAGTGATTTGATTTTAAACATTCGAAAAAACATCAAGAAATGTGTTTTAAAGATTGATGCGGAAGGTTATTTCTCCTTTGATAAAAAGGACCATTCTATACTTGTTAAAAATGGTTTAAAGGACACGATTTATTTAAAACCTCTAGTCCGAGGTGCAGTGGCTAAGATTGATGAAATTTATTTTACTGCAGGACTGGCGACTATTTTAGAAGAGTCGGGACCAAAACTGAATAGGCTCCGTGATTTCCTGCTTGTAAATGCATCGGTGAATATCGAAATTCAAGGTCACGTAAATGGAGATGGCACACAAGCTTTTAGCTCAAAGCGTCTTTCAAAAAAACGTGCAAAGGAGATTGTAAAGTATTTAATCGCTGCAGGGATATCACCAAAAAGGCTCAGTGCTAAGGGCTTTGGTTTTACACAACCAGTTTATGAATTCCCTAGCTCTGAGATGGAAAAAGAGGCAAATCGTCGCGTAGAAATTTTGATTAAATAGCTCAGCTGTAAAAAGGTGAAATCATATAGTAAACAATCACTCCTGTAATGGCCACATACAACCAAATTGGAAAAGCGAAGCGTGTCCATTTTTTATGTTTTTCGAAATCTCCTTCCCAAGCAAATTTGTAGGCATACAATACCAAAGGGATAACTACAAGACTTAAAAATATATGGGATATTAAGATAAAAAAGTACAGACTTTGCGTATCCGCCACGGCTAATTTTTCTGTGCTTTCAAGGAGGCCATTCCCATTCAAGTCACCGTATTTAGTAGAGTCAGAGGTCATATGGTATAAGACATAAAGCAATAGAAAGAGTACCGAAAAAGAAAGGCACCCTTGAATAATACGCTGGTGAAGCTTCATATTTTTTAGCTTAATGGCAATTAGGGCTAGGATAAGACCAATGGCGGTTAGACCATTCAGACTGGCATAGATGGGTGGTAAGAAAGAAAGGTCAATTCCTTCTATTTTTACTGAAAACAAGACTGCAACAGCTAAAGGAATAGCAATTGACACTGCTAAAATCACCTTATCTAGTGTTTTCTTTTTTCGTGGCTTTACGGCAACTCTACCCTCTTTTTGAACGATTTTTTGCTCAATAGCATCCCACAGCTTTAGGCGGTGCGCCAATGCTTGTTTTGATACCTCTACTGCTTCTTGGCATTTTTTACTGTCTCCCTTACAAAGCTCTTCGACCATCTTAAGCGATAATGGACCATGTTCATCACCATCTAATTCCACATGTCTATCTAAATAGTAGCGGAGCTTATTATAGCTTTTGTTTTTAGCATCTGATTGCTTGAGTATTTCGATAAACATATCAGGGATCACATCTTCTCGACCAAAAGTAAATGCAGCTGCAATACAATGTGCTTTTCCCGAAGCAATGACTTCAAATGTGAATGCTACGAAATCTTTAACAGCACGATCAATATATAAACCATCAAGAACCATTTGAATCTTTTCCCCATTCTCAATGCCCTTAATTAGATGCTTGATTTCACTGGTGTCAGCGCCTATTTGATGCATTGCGTCAAGATACATTTCAAAGTGACTCTTCGCTTCTCCTTTTTCGTTAACATCACTTTCCTCAGCGTGGACAATCTCATTTATAAATCGAGATAAGTTTGCATTAGGTCGGGGCGTCCAAGGCACAGAAGTATTAGTGAGCTGAACCTGAAGTGATTTAAGTAAGGACATAAAATCCCATACGGCAAAAACATGTAATGACATAAAGGTCTTAATGTCTTCAAGGCTATGCATCTGATTATACAAGCTATGTTCCCGAAGTTGTTTTCTGAACGGGAAGAGTTCTTTTTCTATTTGGTTGAGATCTTTCACCTATTATTTTAAACTTTCAATAAGAATACCTAGTTCCTCTTTTAACCGACGATATTCCTTTTTGTTTACCGATCCGTCGAAACCTGTAATATTATATACGCCTCTTAAATACCCATTTGGATCAACCATAGAAAATGCCCCTGAATGTGCATATCCCCCCTCAGCTTCGTCTTCTCTTCCAGAAAAAATCTTAAAGCTTTCAATTCCAAGACGATGCGTAAAGTTTTCATTACCGGTCAAAAAGTCCCAGTTATCACAAGAGTCACAATAATTCTTTTTGTACTCCTTTAATGCTGATGGTGTGTCTTTTTTAGGGTCTATTGAAAATGATAGAAACTGAATATCATTACTCAGCCCCATGGCATCAAATTCTCTTTGGAGATGTCGCATTTCACTATTCATGATTGGACATATCGTCGGACAAGTTGCAAAGAAGAATTCAGCAATCCATATTTTGTTGGCAAAGCTTTTATTCGAAACTTCTATAGAATCCTGATTTAAATAGGAGAATGGACGAATAGGTTGATAAACAGTATCAACAGTTTGTACGCCATTGTTCTGTGAATAGTCTAAGTCGTAATGACCGACATAAGGAAGCTTTTTAGTTGAGATATCCTTTTCAGGTGCTGTATCACACCCTGTTATTAAAAGAAGTGCTAAGCATATAGTTAAACGATTCATGTCTACTTTGAAGATTCTTTATCATATTGTTTCTGAAGCAGCGCCATACTTTGCTTCATTCTTCTGATTTGCCCTTCTACTTTTCCTGAAAGCACCATTCTTAGATGACTGTTTTTATCTATGAGAAGCATCAATTCTTCGAACTTAGCGCCTTCATCCATTAGAGAAACACCATTATTGTTTAAGTTATAGATTGACCGCACATCACCAGTAGCCAAAATCCAAATTGAAGGATCATAATTTTCAGCTAAATCTTTTACCGCATCATTAATAACTGAAAGGTCCTTTACAGGGTTTCCTTCAGCATCAATTAAGAAGGAAATTATTCTAATTTTTTTGGTTTTTTTTGTCTTGTTTTTCCAAACATGTTGATATATGGTCTGGTTTAAATGCCACATTAATATAGCACAGCTATCTGGACAAGAACTTTGTAATGTGTTTATAAGAAGAATCTCCCCTTCAAATTCTTTTGAATTCCGCTGCGCTCCACTAGCATCCGTAAACTGGAATGCCGGCACGGGGCCGAAATCCTCTAGTTCTTCAAATTTGTGCTCGCAGCTTCTTGTGCCAATAAAGACAAGCAGCATAGCCGGACCAAAAACAAGAAAAAAGCCAAGAATTTTGTTGAATCTACTTTTTGTCAAAGGATTACTTTTAAACCGCTACAGAAGACCACGCATCTCCAACAGCCAATGCTTCCCATAGGGCAATAAAAATCAAGTAAAGGATAAACAAGGCATAAGGGATAAGAATGACATTTCTCATCCACTTTCTTTCATCACCAAGGTGCATGAATACCATCACGATGTACCCAGCTTTGAGAAGTGTTAAAACAATAAAGGTCCACTTTACGAATGGCCACGCTTCAGAACTCTGCTTAATAAATGCTCCCAAAGCAACCTCTATTACAGTGATTAAGGTTAAAAGAACCGTAACCTTTAAAATTTTACTTCTTATTTGTTTCCCTTGTTCTTCAGAATGGTGTGTATCTAAAGAATATTCAATTAAATCATCTCTTTCCATGGTAAAAGTTTTTTAAATTAAACGAGGTAGAAGAAGGTAAAAACAAAAACCCAAACCAAATCGACAAAGTGCCAATAAAGACCTGTTTTTTCAACCATTTCATAATGCCCTCTTTTGTGATAAGTCCCTTTCATGGCACCGATCAGAATCAGAATGTTAATTAGAACTCCGGAAAACACGTGAAATCCATGAAAACCAGTTATGAAGAAAAAGAAATGGGCATATTGTTGAGGCCCATATTCATTTTTGGTAGGGAGCCAATGCTCTCCGTCTTCAAACCATTTTGCACCATAGGTTACTTTTGGCGTGCCACTGTATAGAGATGCATAGTATTGTTTTTCTGCTTCTTTCCCCTCAATTTTATCACCTATTTTTCTTTTGGATGCTTCTGATGTATACTTTATGGTTAGCTCCATATCGTGGTCATGCGCTTTTTTAATTTTAGCTAATGATCCATCATGCAGATGAATCATCCCACCTTCATGAATTTGCCCATTTTCGGCAGCATGCTGAAAAGTATGCATCAAGTCATCTTTAATTACGTCACCCTTCTTATGATGCATTCCAGCTTCTACAACGGTGAAACTTTCAATTTCTCCAAAATGACCTTTAACTATAGCTTCAGAACCATCGGCTAATTCTATTCTTCCAAATTCGGAACCGTGAATAAAGTGACTCCACTCCCAAACCTGAGAACCTAAAAAGAAGAAACCACCTATGATGGTTGCGATCATCCATTTTACAACACCTTTCTTATCCATCCTGTGACCCGCTTCCACCGCTAAAACCATAGTTACGGAAGAAACAATTAGGATAAATGTCATTAAAGCAACATAAATCAATGGGTACCCATGACCCAAAAATGGTAAAGAATTAAAAGTTTCTTCACCTATTGGCCATGCTTCGAGTGTATCGTGACGAACAAATCCATAAGCTACAAGCAAACCGCTAAATGTTAGCGCATCTGAAACAAGGAAAAACCACATCATGAGCTTTCCGTAGCTTGTTTGAAAAGGAGATTCCTTTCCTCCCCACAAAGTTTTTGAATCTAATTGAGTCGTTTGTCCCGCCATTTAAAAGATTTTTTTTGCAAGTTTAATGAATAAAAACCAAAAATAGTATCAAATAGCCCCACAAAAGACCTAAAAAATGCCAGAAAATAGCTGTCAAACGAAGTGTTAAATGATTTTCAACCCCAATCTTGTTCGTAAAGGTTTTTAAAACCACGCGGCTAAGGTAGATTAAGGCAGCTGCAACATGGAGTAAATGAAGAAAGGTTAAGATAAATAAAAATGATGAAGCCATGTCAGAAGATTCAGTTGCTTTAATTTGAAGAAAGTTTGATAAAACCTCTCCTTTGTAATACAACTTCCTGTTTTTATATTCTAGTTTTTCACCTTTGAAAGAAATGTTAAAGTCTTGTCCAAGTTTTCCTTTTGCAAAAAAGTCTCCTCTACCATCCACTACGTTTTGCGCAAGCTGTTTTAGCCTTAGTATGTCCGCAGAGGCTAAAGGTGTTGAGTCATTCAAAAAGAAGGAACCTTTTTTCACAAAAAGAGGGGTGTTTTTAAAAACGAGGGTGTAAGGACTTTTTATATTCTCGGTCACCAGGCGGAATTTGTTATTGTAGTTTTCTCCTGAAATAAATCCTTTCATATAATTTTGAAAGGCTGAAAACTCTTCAGCACTCATTTTTTTCTCATCGAGCATGTAATCATTACCATTAACGGTGATGTAACGGTCATTTTTTTGAACTTCAAAATAGTCTCCGTATCGACCATCTGTAACTACAATATGGTTTTGAAAAGGGTGAACACCTTTGTTCATAAGCTGGCCAAAACCAGACCACTGAAAGTAAACAAAGAGTAATCCTAGAATCAATGTTGCCGCCATACCCGACTTTGTTAGCAATACATTACCTTTTTTGGCAGCACCAATTGCAATAACAAAGGTTAAACTACTTAGGGTAATGCACCCAGTACTCCACCAAAAGGCGCTTGGAAGAGCGGTTTCAAGCCAGAAAGCGTCACCCATACTAACAATGTATGCTGAGGATAAACCTGCGAAAAGCATCACAATGCTAAAGCAGCTCACATACACAAGGTTTTTTTTCATTTTTTCATGGACTACAGGGTCCATATCTTTAGATAAATCCATCACTTAAAATTTTAATATGTTCTGCCTTATCTAGAACATAGGTAAATTGTATAATCGGTAAATAAACAAAGGAAGCGAACATTAGTTTTCGAGCATCAGCATCTTCTTGACTAAGGAACAATTTATACGCATAAATGAAAAATAAAGTTCCCAGAATTGCTGCAATTACGAACGTTGTATTTCCAGTCCAATCTAAAATCCAAGGAATCAAACTAAAGGGAATTAATGCTAATGAGTATAAGAGAATTTGAAAGGCAGATTGTTTAGATTTTCCAGACGCTGATGGCAACAAATGATACCCTGCTTTTTTGTAGTCTTCATGTGTAACCCAAGCAATGGCCCAAAAGTGAGGGAATTGCCAAGTGAATTGAACAAAAAATAAAATACCTGGAAGAAAACCAAAAGCATTTGTTGCCGCAATGGCACCAAGGAATGGGGGTATGGCCCCTGGGAAAGCACCAATAAAAACAGCCCATGGGCTTCTTGACTTCATCGGGGTGTACATAAATACATAAGAGACAAATGCTGCCAATCCAAGTAAAGCACATTTTATATTAATTAAAAAAAGTAATGCCGTACCTGTAATTAATGTTGTTATAACTATTATGTAGGCGAATTTCACACTCATTTGACCTAAGGGTAAAGGTCTATTTGAGGTTCGAGCCATAAGCTTATCGATATCTTTTTCCCAAATTTGATTTGCACCATTGGATGCTGCTGTTACGAAGGAACCACCTATCATTAGGTAAGTAATTTGAAGGTAATCCGAACCACCCGCAAATAAGTAGCCTGATAAGGCCGATAAGACTACTAGAAAAGAGAGTCTAAACTTGGTGAAGACCAATATTTTTTTCAAAAGACTCGGTTGGATTAAAACTTCTTGCGTCATTGCCGTGCAAATTTACGAATTAAATAGTGTTTATAGTAGTAATAAGCCCTATTAATGCGAAATATTAAAAAAGCAAATATTGTCAAATGTCAACGCACAATTAGCCTTATATTTATGACAAAAAACAATTCATATGTTTGAAAATATAGCTCTAGAAATTTCTAATGGTATTTGCATATTAACAATCAATAGACCAAAGCAATTGAATGCTCTTAATAAACAAACGATTGAGGAGACTCATAAGGCTTTGAAAGATCTTGAGGCTGACCATCAGGTTGGTGTGGTAATTCTAACAGGTGCTGAAGATAAGGCATTTGTTGCTGGTGCAGATATTAAAGAATTCGCTGACTTCTCCATCGCTCAGGGTGGATCTTTAGCACAGGAAGGTCAAAAATTATTGTTCGATTATGTAGAACATTACACAAAGCCAATAATTGCGGCGGTGAATGGTTTTGCGCTTGGTGGTGGTTTGGAACTTGCGATGTGTGCGCACATAAGAGTTGCATCTTCAAATGCAAAAATGGGATTGCCTGAAGTTTCCTTGGGCGTGATTCCGGGATATGGAGGTACGCAGAGATTAGCTCAGCTCGTTGGAAAGGGAAAAGCAAATGAAATGATTTTTACTGCGGGAATGATTTCAGCTGAGGACGCATTTCAAAGTGGTCTCGTAAACGCTGTTGTTCCGCAAAGTGAATTGATTGATACAACAAAAAAAATGGCTTCAAAGATTTTAAGAAATTCCCCGATGGCAA
Source organism: Crocinitomicaceae bacterium (assembly GCA_022425625.1). Classification (GTDB taxonomy): domain Bacteria; phylum Bacteroidota; class Bacteroidia; order Flavobacteriales_D; family Crocinitomicaceae; genus UBA952. The sequence continues at coordinate 10,689 of JAKMFD010000135.1, forward strand.
TTCGCTCTGCTATAAAAGCCGTTAATGCAGGTTTTACGTCTGGAATAAATGGTTATCAGGTCGAAATTGAAGAATTTGCGAAATGTTTTGGGACAGATGAGTTTAAAGAGGGAACCACAGCTTTCTTAGAAAAAAGAAAGGCTAACTTTAGAAAGTAAAATGACCAGCCCCGTTAAAAAACTTTTTGGACAGACAGCTATTTATGGCTTGTCATCAATTCTAGGGAGGCTACTTAATTATTTATTGGTGCCATTATATACGGCTGTCTTTGTGGACCCATCTGATTATGGTGTGGTATCGGAGCTCTATGCATGGGTTGCATTCCTTATCGTTTTATTGACTTTCGGAATGGAGACCGCCTTTTTTAAGTTTATTCAAAAAGAAGGCCAAAAGGAGAAAACATTTGCAACCGCCTTGATTTCTTTACTTCTCGTTAACGGAATGTTTTTTATCATTATTGCAGTTTTCCATCAAGATTTGGCGCGTCTTTTGTTGTTTGAGCATCATGGGGAATATATTCTTTTATTGGGCGCTATTGTTGCAATTGATGCTATTTCTTCGTTGCCATTAGCAAAGCTTCGGGCCGAAGAGCGAGCTGTTCGATTTTCCTTAATTCAATTTACCTCAATAGGTGTAAATATTACATTAAATCTTATTCTAATGCTGGGGTTTGTGAACCCTGAAAACCCAGAGAGAGGAGTGCTCTATATCTTGGTTGCCAATCTACTCGCCTCCTTAGTTAAACCAATATTATTATTTGATTCTTTTCGTCTCAAAGCTTCATATGACCGTGTTTTAATGAAAAAAATGGTACGTTTCTCGTTACCATTGGCTATTGCTGGTTTTGCCGGTATCATTAATGAAATGCTAGATAGAATCTTGTTGAAACAAATGTTATATGATCCAGCATTGCCTGAATCCTTGAATTATGCGGAGGCTCAGGTAGGTATCTACAGTGCCTCATACAAGCTTGCTATGCTCGTTACTATTTTTTTACAAGCATACCGTTATGCGGCAGAACCTTTTTTCTTTAATCAGATGAAGAATAAACAAAGATCACAGGTATATGTAACAGTAATGAATGCCTTTATCGGTTTGGTTTGTTGTGTTTTTCTTCTTGTCAGCCTTAATATTGACATTTTCAAACACTTTATACAGAACCAAACTTATTGGGAAGGTTTAAAGGTGGTGCCCATTTTATTATTAGCCAACGTTTTTCTGGGTATCTATTACAATCAAAGCATTTGGTATAAACTAAGTGGAAAGACGCGTTTTGGGGCGTTGATTGCTATATTGGGCGCAATATTGACAATCGCTCTCAATATCATTTACATTCCGAAGTATGGATACATGGCCTGTGCATGGGCAACCCTATTTGTTTACTTTTTTCAAATGGTCCTCTCTTATTTTTTAGGCCAGAAACATTATCCCATACCTTATAATCTCAAAAAGTTCTTTTTGTATTTAGGTATAACACTGGGAATTTTCTTTTTAGCTCATCAAATTGAGTTTGAAAATCAAGTTTTAAATTTCGTTTATAGAAATAGCATGTTAGTGTTGCTAATAATATTTCTATTCTTCAATGAAAAGAGAACCGTTAACTCAATAGATTCAGAATAGCACAAAACTTATTTAAACTTGTCATGTTAGGTTAGCAGTTGCGAATCAATTAACTTTGCATTCTTCATATGACACAATTCAAGCCAGGTAGTTTTTTAGATCAAATTGATATACCTCAGGATCTTAGAGCTAAATTTTCATTGGAAGATTTACCTCAGGTTTCTGCCGAAGTAAGGCAATACATCATTGATGTTATTTCAGAGATCGGTAATAGTCATTTCGGTGCAAGTTTAGGCGTGGTGGAGTTAACCGTGGCTCTTCACTTTGTGTTTGATACACCTAAAGACAAAATTGTTTGGGATGTTGGTCATCAAGCATATGGGCATAAAATTTTAACCGGAAGGCGAAAGATTTTTCACACCAATCGAAGTAAAGGTGGAATTTCTGGGTTCCCTAAAAGATCCGAAAGTGAGTACGACACCTTTGGGGTGGGACATTCATCCACTTCAGTTTCAGCAGCCTTAGGAATGGCCATCGCAAATAAATATAATGGGGATTCGAAAACACAACATATAGCTGTTATAGGTGATGGAGCTATGACAGCAGGAATGGCTTTTGAGGGAATCAATCACGCAGGTTTCGAGAAAGACGCAAATCTTCTCGTTATTCTTAACGATAATGGGATGTCAATAGAACCAAGTGTAGGCGCCTTGAGAGAATACTCAAAGAATTTTAAGCCTTCGCAGCCTCTTGGAAATGTAAAAGATGAGCTATGGAAGCTACTCGGAAAAGTATCAAAATTTGGTCCTGATGCGCAAAGTATTGTTGCAAAGGTTTCAAAGGCCTTAAAAGGAGGGCAAAGCAATTTATTTGAGTCTTTGAATTTTCAATATTTTGGCCCTGTTGACGGGCATGATGTTGAACGATTGGCGTCTGTTTTATCTGAACTCAAGGATATACCTGGACCCAAAATATTACATTGTATTACGAGGAAGGGAGCTGGATATAAGTTTTCTGAGGAGGGAAATCCAGCCCAATGGCATGCACCGGGAATTTTTAACAAATTAACAGGTGAAATTGTGAAGATTGCTCCCGCAGCCAGTAATCCACCAAAATATCAAGATGTCTTTGGACATACGATAGTTGAACTGGCTGAAAAGAATGAAAAAATCATGGGTATTACTCCTGCTATGCCATCAGGGTGTTCTTTAAATATCATGATGAAGGCCATGCCAAATCGAGCCTTTGATGTTGGCATAGCAGAGCAACATGCCGTTACATTTAGTGCAGGATTAGCGACTCAGGGGTTGTTGCCTTTTTGCAATATATATTCTTCTTTTATGCAAAGAGCATATGATCAAGTGCTTCATGATGTTGCTTTACAAAATTTAGATGTGGTTTTCTGTTTAGACCGCGCAGGTTTAGTCGGTGCTGATGGTGCTACACATCATGGCGCTTATGATTTAGCATACATGCGCTGTATACCAAATATGATTGTGGCTTCGCCTATGAACGAGGAGGAATTAAGGAATTTGATGTTTACAGCACAGCTTCCTAACAAAGGCCCTTTTACGATTCGATACCCGCGAGGTAGAGGGGTTCTTTCAGAATGGAAAACACCAATGAAAGAGGTCACTGTAGGAAAAGGAAGAAGGCTTACAAACGGCGATGACATTGCGATTTTATCCATAGGACATCCGGGTAATTTTGTTCAAGAAGCTGTCGATGAGCTTTCAAAAATTGGTGTTTCTGTTGCACATTACGACATGCGATTTGTGAAGCCTTTAGATGAGATCATGCTTCACGAAGTCTTCACGAAGTTTAAATATATAGTAAGTGTTGAGGATGGTTGTGTTATGGGCGGTTTTGGCTCCGCTGTCATTGAATTTATGGCGGATCAAAAGTATCAGGCAGACTTGACAAGGTTAGGCATTCCAGACAAATATATTCATCACGGAACCCAAAAAGAGCTTTGGTCTGATTGTGGGTTTGATGCAAAAGGCATTGTAAATACTGTCATTAAGACACTTTCTATTTCTGAACACACAATAAAACTGAAAAAAAACATCAGTTAATCTCTATTTTTACTTTATATTGGACGACTAAATTGTTGAAATTATGTCTGCTAAAACCAATCAAAGCGCCCTTTTTACCCTTACAACTGTCTTCTTCTTTTGGGGATTTGTTGCTGCTAGTAATGATATTCTAATACCAGTATTTAAAGAAGCATTTAATTTAACTCAGGGTCAGAGCCAATTTGTATCTATAGCATTTTATATCTCATATACTGTGGGGTCATTGATATACATGGGGATATCATTATTAATAGGAAAAGACCTTGTCAATAAAATGGGTTATAAAAATGGTTTAGTTTTAGGGTTGGTTATTTCAGCATTAGGAACTTTACTGTTTTATCCTGCTGCCAATACAGGTTCTTACCCATTAATGCTTTCAGGTTTATTTACGGTAGGTCTTGGTTTTTCACTGCAGCAAACAGTGGCCAATCCTTTAGCAATCGCATTAGGTCCTGTAAAAACGGGTTCTCAACGATTAACTTTAGCTGGAGGGATAAATAATTTTGGAACGACCATTGGTCCTTTAATTGTGAGTTTTGCAATTTTTGGAACGGCCTCTTCAGGCTCGACAAATATGAGTATTGAGAGTGTAAAAATCCCTTACCTCATTCTTGGTTTGGCTTTTTTATTAGTTGCGATTTTATTAAAATTTTCATCCTTACCCGAGCATCCTGAGGCTGTTGAGGAATCTACTGAGGATACGGCCTCATCTAAAAAGTCAGCCTTACAATATCCACAATTGGTTTTAGGGATGTTTGCTATTTTTCTATATGTTGGAGTTGAAGTTTCTACGGCAGCTAATCTTCCGGAATACATGTCGACCAAATTGGGTTTTGCTATAGATGAAATCGCACCATATGTATCCTTGTATTGGGCAAGTTTAATGATTGGACGTTGGACCGGCGCTGTTCAGGCATTTACAGACAATATGTCCCTTCAAAAATTATTGCGTTTTCTTGCCCCTTATTTAGCATTTGGGGTGTTTTTATTGGTCAATGCAATAGCGAATCATGATTTAACCCCGTTTTATGTATACGGGTTGATCATTTTAATCCTGATAGGAGCTGATATGGCGAGCAAAGGTGATGCTGCAAGAATGTTATTGATATTCTCCATTTTAGGTATCATAGCGTTATTTGTAGGCATGATGACAACAGGTATGGTCAGTGTATATGCTATTACTAGTGTAGGTTTATTTTGTAGTACACTTTGGCCTTGTATTTTTGCCCTTTCAGTGAGGGGGTTAGGTAAACATACCAGTCAAGGAAGTAGCTTTTTAATTATGATGATTATGGGAGGAGGAATCATTAGCTGGTTGCAGGGCTCAGTATCTGAAAGCATTGGGATACAAAATAGTTATATAGTAGGTGTAGCATGCTTTGCATACCTTGGCTTTTTCGCATGGATTGTGAAAAAGAGATATTCAGTTCAAGAGTAGTATTTTAGTGTACCTCTATCAACATTAGCTGTTACTTAGTGTGTAAATGACATTAACACGTTTATATCGTGTTTTTTTGCGTCTAAAGTGTTAAATTCACCCTCTAAAACCAAACCAAAAATCTAAGAATGGCAATAAAAGATTTCTATTTAGGCAATAAGCCATACGCAATCATATCTTTTTTCTTTCTAGTAACGTACACGGTTATTGCTCAAAAAGAAATAGAAGTTCCAATCAGTCAGCGCGTTTTTGAGCTAATGGCTAAAATGACACTTGAAGAAAAGATTGGCCAAATGAATCAATATAATGGATTCTGGAATGTTACAGGCCCTTCTCCGAAAGACGGCAATGCAAAAGAGAAGTATGACCATCTCGCTAAAGGTTGGGTTGGAAGCATGCTTAATGTGAGAGGGGCAGAGGAGGTAAGAGCAGTTCAGCAAGTGGCTGTTGAGCAATCAAGATTGGGAATACCTTTAATTATTGGATTTGATTTGATTCACGGTTATAAAACCATTAGTCCAATTCCGCTAGCTGAGTCCGCAAGTTGGGATTTGGAAGCGATTAAAAATTCGGCAGCTATCGGTGCAAAAGAAGCGGCGGCGGCGGGGATAAATTGGACCTTTGCGCCAATGGTTGATATCACAAGAGATGCTAGATGGGGAAGGGTAATGGAAGGAGCAGGGGAAGACCCTTATTTAGGGAGCTTAATTGCGGCTGCTAGAGTTAGTGGTTTTCAAGGTTCTGATTTATCGAATCCAAATACAGTAGCGGCTTGTGCAAAGCATTTTGCCGCTTATGGATTTGCTGAAAGTGGCAGAGATTATAATACTGTTGATATCGGTGAGAACACATTGCACAATATCGTTCTCCCTCCATTTAAAGCTGCTACTGATGCTGGAGTAAAAACATTCATGAATTCATTTAACGATTTGAATGGTATTCCTGCTACTGCGGATAAACATTTGCAGCGTGATATTTTAAAAGGAGATTGGGGTTTTGAAGGTTTTATCGTTTCAGATTGGGGCTCTTTGAAAGAAATGATCGATCATGGTTATGCTCGAGATAAGCATGATGCGGGGTCATTAGGATTAAATGCTGGTTCTGACATGGATATGGAGTCTTATATATATATTTCCGAGCTACAATCTTTACTCAAAGAAGGCAAAATAACTATAGCTCAAATAGATGATGCTGTCCGTCGAATTTTAACTGTTAAGTATGAACTGGGTCTTTTTGATGACCCTTACAAATACTGCAATGTAGAAAGAGAGCAATCCATATCAGGTTCTCAAGAAATCAGAGAAGGCGTTTTAGATATGGCGAGGAAGTCTATGGTCCTCTTAAAAAATGATCAGTCATTATTGCCATTGAAAAAGGAAGGCCAGAAAATTGCGTTAATTGGTCCTTTGGCTGCTGACAAGAATAGTCCATTGGGAAATTGGAGAATAGCAGCAGAGAATAATTCTGCGGTTTCGGTTCTTGAAGGAATGCAAGCCTATAAAGGAAACTCAATCATACATGAGCAGGGGGTAAGACTCGTGAATTCGATACCGGCATTTCATGAAGAGGTTTCTATTAATAATACAGATAAGTGCGGTTTTAAGGCGGCTAAAAAAGCGGCTAAAAAAGCTGATATTGTGGTTATGGTCCTCGGAGAATATGGTTTTCAATCTGGGGAAGGACGAAGCCGAACAAAGCTTGGTTTACCGGGTTTTCAGCAGGAGCTTTTGGAGGAAATCTATAAGATCAATCCAAATATTGTACTTGTTTTGATGAATGGTCGTCCCTTGGTTTTGAATTGGGCCGATGAACATCTACCAGCCATACTTGAAACATGGCACCTTGGGACAGAAAGTGGGAACGCGATTGCAGAGGTTCTATATGGTGATTATAATCCAAGTGGGAAACTTCCAATGAGTTTTCCAAGAAGTGTTGGACAAATGCCTTTGTACTATAATTATAAAAGTACAGGTCGGCCTGGTGCAGATGGCGCAGATGCGGGAAGTGTTTTTTGGTCCCATTATGGAGATGAAAAAAACACGCCACTTTATCCTTTTGGATATGGACTGAGTTATACTGAATTCGAATATTCAGACATTACTTTGAGCGCTAATGAATTTACTAAAGGAGGAACAATTAAAGCATCTGTGACAATTTCAAATATTGGAAAAGTAAAAGGAAAAGAAACAGTTCAACTGTATATTAAAGATCATTTTGCAAGTAGTACGAGACCTGTTAGAGAGCTAAAGGGATTTGAAATGGTAGAGCTAGAAGCAGGCGCATCAAAAAAAGTCAGCTTCGAGATATCTGAAGAGTTATTAAAATTTTATTCTGCCTCTCAAATTTGGGAAGCCGAACCTGGTCGTTTCAGTCTTTTTATAGGAACAAACTCAAGTACAAAAAGAAAAGCAGACTTTCAGCTAAATTAAATCGGTGGTTTTAAATTCAAGCCTTAACTTTGTGTTTCATGGACCACGACATCGAGCTCAGATATCAAAAATTACTAAAGCATCTAGAGAAATCATTTGGTGAGGATTTAGATGTTCACGCACTGCTATTTCTTATCGGAGTTAATGAATTAGGAATTGGGCATAAAAAGTTTTCTAAACAGGAGAAGACAGATTTGATTCATGTTGCAATTTGCACACTCATGATCCCTGCCGGTTATTACGAGTTTAAAGGAAGAGACGAAGATAATTGGCCTCATTTTGAGCTCGTCAAAAACCTACCGGCTATAAATTCTAAGGATCAAGAACACTTGATTAAAGAGGCCATGTTAGATTATTTTTTAGAGCATGGGTATTACGATGAATTGGACGATGTAGTGCCGAATTAGTCTAATTAACAATTAACACTTTGCCAACTTTTTTATCTTTTCCAACGTTTGTTGCTGTCCAAATGTAATATACACCAGTTGCAACTCTTTGGCCATTAAGGGCTTGACAATTCCATGCTACCGTACCCCCATTTGAGGTTGTTTTATAGACCAAATTACCAGCAGCATCTGTGATTTTAACATCGCTATTATACCTAATTCCTTGAATCGTAACAGGTCCAGCGTAATTTGGTCTTACCGGATTTGGAAAGACATTAAAGGTTTCATAGGTAGGATCTTCATAGCTTGCATCTGAACGATATGAAATCAGTCCATTATCTGTTATAATGTATAGCTCTCCTGTGTTTTGATCAAGCTTTAAATCAAAAATATTGTTTGAGACTAAAGGTGAGTTTTCGGTCGTGAATTGTTCAAGTATTTCTGAACCATCGGCACTGAGTAATAAGATCCCTGCATTGGCAGTGGCAATCCATTTTCTGTTTCCACCATCAACTTCGATATCTGTAATATGCGTATTGCCTAGTACATATTCTACATTTCCTTCAAAGGTCACTTTAACGCGTTGAACATCATAATCTCCGGTATTACCGTCAAAGCTGTTTGCTGCGTTATAAAGAATGGCAAAACCTGCATCAGTTCCCACCCAAATTTCTCCATCAAAGTCTGCCGCAATTGCGGTTACATTTGGAGACGGGAGGTTCCCCGAGTTGATACCCGTAAAAATATGAATATATTGGTCGTCACTTGGGTCATCAATAGAGTTATTGTGTTTGTATCCAAATAGCCCATGATCTTCAGAAGCAAACCAAATATTGTTATTGAAATCAATGATCATTTTTGTTGTGTAGATATTTCTTGCACTTGAACCACAATCAAAATTACGCCACGTTCCATCTGATTGTAAAACATTTAATGGCTCATCTGTATAACCATTTAGTACCCATAAATTATCTTGTGTATCGTAGCACACATCTGATGCTAAGCTCCAGCCATTTTCAATATTAGTAAAGGCTAAGGTTGAGTTGGAATCATCAAAAACTTCCGCATCGCTGCCATTAAAGATGGTTAAGGGCTGCTCTGAATAGGAAGCAACTGCATATTGTTGCGTATTATTAGGGTTCACAGAAATATCAATAAAGTCCCAAATATTTTCATTTTGCCATTGTGGAACAGAGGAGATATTATCGAAAGACCATGATTCTTCTCTAAAGATATGAATACCGTTCGTACTGAACGAAGGAAGCTTACCAAGCAATCTTCCACTTGCTATAGCAAGCGTGTTGCTTTGCCAATCCATGGCGTAAAAATTATTGTTATACGGCCCAGTAATTGGGAACGTTTTATAACCTATTCCTGAAGGATATAGGTAAAGCCCATTCAGTTGATCTGCGGACCAAACACCTTCCGCTGTTCTAATAGTTCTAATTGGAGAGATCCAAATATTAAAGTTATTTGAATTATAGGATATAGGGCTTGATAAGGTATTATTGTAGATATATATAGCGCCCTCCATATTAACTGCAAAGCTTGTATCATCTAATATATTTATGGAATTTATTTCTAATGAAAACGGAACATCCGTCAGCAAAGAAAAGCTATTACCAGAAACATAGAACACACTGTCTAAACCATAAGTGTTGTCTTTGAGCAGAATAAATTGTTTTTCATCAAATTTTTCTATTTCGTGGTAACTATTGTCTAATTGAATAGGGACTCTTGTATCAACTTGCCATTGGCTAACATCCGGGAGCGCTGGGTTTTGAATCAAGCCATATTTCAAACGATCAGCAGTAAGTGCGAAAATAGTATCTGTTGAGAAGCTAAGGTCAAGTATCGGTTGGTTGCCATTTGTAGGATAATAGGTGTCTTTAATTTCTTCTTTTACAAGATCTAGTTTTGCAACGCAAAAATCAGTAGCTACATAAACATAATCTCCTTCTCTTTTAAAACGATTTATTTTTTTAGAATTGGGAATAGGAGCAAGCTTGATTGCCGGAATGTTATATATGGATGAAGCAGTAATTTTATCGATATTTCCATTTGAATACCCAACAAGAACACATGCCTCAGCAGCATCGTAATATAAACACGAGATCTCTATATCAGACAAACCGTTAACATCTGTGAGTAGCTCCTCTTCTTCCGTATCTCGATTTAAAATATGTAAGCCATTAGTATACGCCGTAAACACGGTATTCTCAGCTACGACAATATCGACGGCCTTTCCTGAAGCGACATGAAGCCTCCATTGTCCCATACCAATTTGGGCCCAAAAATAATTCCCGACAATAAGGGTAAGCACGAGCATAAAAGTTTTCACACTGCAATAACGTTCCTTTGCGATATATATTGAAGGTTTAGAAATGATATTCATTTTTTTATCAAAATAAGTAGAGCATCCGTTTTTGCAAAAATTGACCATTCACCACCATTCATAAGCCGATCAATTTCTTCTTGGTAGGTAACCTCGTTAAAGGGGTATTTGTTTTCCTCGGCAGTTAATAAGGCAATACAATTTGCATCCCCTTTGTACGGATAATGATAGATATAATCTCGAAAAGCAAGGTGAGGTGCAAGTGGTGCCTGCGCACTAACTCTTAAAGAGTCAGGAATTGAGGATAAAACCCGGTGGACATCATTCACATCAAAATTACGACCCCAATGCACTGGGGCATAGAATCTCGTATTGTCTTTTTTGTAATATTCAGAAGTTCTATTTTCCATGAATTTGAATGTCGAAATAAAACAGATACCCAACATCACCCCGGCTAATTTTACTTTTTGGTTTTTTAATTCATTGAGGAAGGTGTACAAACCAATGACAATAATTGGAACGAATTCAATGGAATAATGATCACTGATCCCCCACCGAATAGGTAAGTCATTAAACATTTTTTGCGCTAAAATAGGCAAAATCATAAGGAGATATTCTGGGTAAAAAACGAGTGCCCAACCTCCTGCTAAAATCAGTGCTAAATAAGTTTCTGCTTTTATCCCATCATAAAACGCATCACCTGAATGGTTCTTGAATAACAGCTCAAAAGCATCAATAGGGTGCCTAAAAATATTTATAATCACCTCACCAAAGTTTGACCCTAAAGCATTAAAAGAATGGTGAAGGTATACACCGTCGGTATTTGACAATGCTGGGATCACTACCTTTAATATTAAAACAAAGTAAAGGAATGCCAAAGCAGTCATAGTGCCACTTCGTTTAAGCTGTTGCCACTCTTTATTCATTACATGTCTCAAACTCAATCCTAAACCAATAAAACCTGCCCAAAGCGCCATGTTTTCTTTCGAAATCACAATTAAAATAAAGAAGAGAATACTCTTGAGATGCGCCTGCTTTTTATAATTGTATAAAAACCACGGGACAAACATTGCCGCTACAACATTATCGTGGTAATCAAAACTTAAAGCTGAGTATATACCCCAGATACAGAAAAAATGAGCCGTGGCAATAGTTGCTAGTTTCTTATTTGAACTAATCAATAGGACAAATTTGTAGATTCCAACACCGCCGAATAAAATTGCGGCCCATTGAAAAATTAACATGGTATAGCTTCCGAAAATCCAGTAAAAGGGAGATATTAAAATTGGATAAAGAGAAAAGTGATCCGCTAAAACGTTATCGAAGGAAGGTTGCATAATCATACAATCATTCCATCGAAAATGAGCGTAATCAAAAATCGCATTTTGATTAATCCCTAGGTCCCAACCATAGGTTCTGAAGTTGTAATGATTAACGAAGCTAATAGATGCAAATATAGCACCGAAGCAAACCAATACGATAATCAACCACTTGTGCTTTATGATTAAGGTTTTAATCATTCTTTGTGTTTTTTTCGGCTATAATATAATTCGGCCTCCCTTTACTTTGAGCGAAAACTTTGCCCAAGTATATTCCAATAATACCAATCATAATAAGTTGGATCCCACCGATTAATAAGATACTTGCAATTATAGAGGTCCAGCCAGGAATAGCTTCATGACCAAAAGCAAAAATATAGATAGCATATAATCCGTAAATAAAGGCCAGCATTGCAAAGAAAACACCAAAATATATCGAGAAATAAAGTGGTTTTGCACTCAGGGATGTAATTCCAGTCAAAGCAAATCGAATCATTTTTGAAAAGGAATATTTGGTTTCACCTGCAAATCTTTTGTGTGGCGTGTAATCTATCGACTCCTGTTTGAAGCCAAGTGCAGGTATAAGACCTCGGATAAAAAGATTAGATTCTTTGTAAGCGCGCAAGGCATGAATTACTTTTTGATCCAAGAGTCTAAAATCAGC
>JAKMFD010000151.1 GCA_022425625.1 Crocinitomicaceae bacterium
CCTGATGGTCTCGCATCTCTTCCTATGACTACTTTTAGTTTTTGATTGGGGTTGTTATTTTTCAACCATGTTCCATATGCCGAGGCGAATTTCACAGTATCTATAGGTGTTAATCCTTCATTGACATTACCTCCTATGGTTCCTCTAATTCCGGAAATTGATTTTATTAGCGTCATAATAGTGATTTATTGACCTTAATCATCTGTAAAAGACTTACCGCTGCTTCGACACCTTTGTTTCCATGAAGACCTCCGGATCTAGCAACTGATTGCTCAATTGTATTATCGGTTAGCACGCAAAAGGAGATGGGTGTATTGAAATCAAGCATTACACGCATAATACCTTCTGTAGTCCCTTGGCAAACGAAGTCAAAGTGTTTTGTCTCTCCTTGTATTACTGTGCCAATAGAGATGATACCATCATACTGCTTGCTTTTTAATAAAAACTGTGCGCCTAATGGTAATTCGAAAGCCCCAGGTACCTTTTGAATATCAATGTTTTCTGCTGAAACATTGTGCGCTATTAGTGTTTCTATGGCTCCTTCACATAGCTTCGATGTGATTTCATGGTTCCATTCAGAAACAACAATGCCGATTTTTAAATCGGCACCATTTATCATATTTTCTTTATCGTACGCGGACAGATTTTTATTGGACGTTGCCATAAATCATGTTTTATTTAGAGTTTCTCGCAATATATGCCTCTAGGTTTTTTTCTTTAGCGTAAAATGATTTAGGATACTGAACAGCAATCGTTTCAAAATGAGCTTTTGCTAGGTCATATTTTTTCAGTTGCTCAGCAACCAATCCGGCTTTGAAAAGATACATTGGGCTGGTAAAGTTATTTGCATTCATATTTGCAGCGGTCTTGTAAAGCTCGTATGCCTCTTCAAATTTATTAAGCTCTGATTGACAATCTCCTTGAAGACCAATGACTTCAACACTGACATAGGTGTCTTCAACTGACACATTTTCTAAAAGTGTTAGAGCTTCTTTGTATTTTCCTTTTCGCATATATTGAGAGGCCAAGAGGTATTTACTCACTTCACCACCAATTTTACCATCGTATTTCTTAACACTTTTCTGTAACTTTTTAATAGGATCGGTCTTTGCTCCAGCTTTTGAGGTGTCCATTGCTATATTTGAATCCTCATTAGTAATTGCATTTAATGCAATGAAATAAGATTCTTTTGATTTTTCGTTTGAGGGTTTCCACATAAATTGTCTGTAACCCAAATAACCGATTACAATAAGGGCTAAAGTACCGATAGCGATAGAGCTTATTCTAAAGCTTTTACTATTCTTATATTTTTGTTTTAAGTCTTCTAAGGAAAAGTTTTCAGTCATTTTCTAAAATTTGTACGCAAAAATAGTCTTTTTTTTGCAATAATATGCTACCTACATTGCGCTTCGTGCAAGCCAAAAGTAATAGCTAGTATGTGATTTCAATAAGGGTTGTGTCCGCCATTGTTGTATTCACAGATGCAATATCTAATATTGGCGTACCTATAACCCAATACAGTATCGAATAGGGTTCATTGGCATTGTTTATACAATAGATTGTAGTATCTAGTGCTCCAAAGAAATTTTGCTCCTCCTCAGGGCAACATGCTTCGCAATCCGTTTTGCCTTCTTGCTTTATATACCTAAAGTGATCTCCAGCTTGTGGGTTTTGATTTAAAATACGAATACCAGCCCAGGACTTTCCGTTCGTTTCAAAATTTAAAATATTTATCTCTTCCAAAGTAAGCTCAGAAAAGAATACTGTTTTTTCCCCCGCAAAGTAGCCCTCTTTTGTAAATGTGATTTTATACTTTTCTATTTGGGCACGTTCAAATTGAAAAGAATAGCTGCCATCTTGATTTGAGATGGTAGAATCGGTTAGTAACTCCTCGTTCGTTCCAACGGGGTAACTGTATAAATATACTTTGCAACCTTCTAATCCTAATGCATTTAATTCATTTATTATCGTGCCTTGAATTTCAAAAGTACCTGCGGTTTTTTTACAGCTCGTTGAAATACACAACATGATGAGAATATAGATTAATTTATTCATGTCGTCCGTTCTAAAAATCGCGATTCTTTTGTTTTATGGACAAATAAATAATCTCCAGGTTCATTTTGTGCTCCATCTTCTCTAATAAATTTGAATTTAGAAATCCCGTATTGAACATAGCCTAAATCTCGAAAAAAAGGTAAAAGTTTTTCAATGTTTGAAGGGTCAATTTCAATTTGTATTGTTGGAAGGTATTTCGCTAATGCAGGCTTTAATTCCTGAAAAATAACCCATTCATATCCTTCAACATCACATTTTATGTAGTCCAGCTTGGTTTCATTGTTAAGTAAGCTGAGAGGATTAACAAGTTCTACGTCTTGTGTACGTTCTTTGTTTGATGTTATTTCATTTGAGATATGAGGTAAACCGGTTCTTATCATTCCATTTTGCATAGGCAGCACCATGGTTACCGTTCCAGCTTCTTTTCCAAGAGCTACATTGTGAATTTTTATATTTCTTTTCTTTCCAAGATAGAAATTAAGCACTTCATAATATTGAGGGAGCGGTTCCACGCATATGACTTTACCTTCTTTGGCTAATCTTGAGAATGATTTTGCAAAATACCCAAGGTTTGCGCCGATATCTAAAACAACATCCTTCTTATTGATGATCGAATATATTTTATAAT
>JAKMFD010000003.1 GCA_022425625.1 Crocinitomicaceae bacterium
ATATTAAATTGCTTTTCGAATTCCATGATTAACTCAACAGTGTCTAAGGAGTCAGCCCCTAAGTCATTTGTAAAACTTGCTTCGTTTGCAACCTCACTTTCTTCAACGTTTAATTTGTCTACGATGATTGCTACAACTTTTTCTCTGATATCTGACATCTTTTATATTTTTATGTTTATGGTTGCAAAGAAAAAAAAGATATGGCCAATTAACAACATAAAGTTCAATTATTTATCAACTGAGTCCTCTTGATATAATGTAAAATAACATGACATTAACTTATCTTTGCACCGACAAGCTATGAGGAGGATTGCAATTTTTATATCAGGAGAAGGCTCGAACGCCTTGAAAATGCTGGAGGAATTCAACTCTTCTCATACAGTTGAAGTTGCTTTGGTTTATAGTTCAAAACAAAATTTAAAGGTCCAAAATGCATGTAAAGAAAAGGGGGTAGAATTTCAATTTCTTTCATGGAATATTAAAACTCAGGAGGCTATTCTTGGACTTTGTATAAAAAATGATATTAACTGGGTTGTTCTAGCGGGTTTTTTAAAATTAATTCCTGAGTCTTTTATTGTTTCTTTTCCGAATAGAATTGTAAACATTCACCCTGCGCTTTTGCCGAAATTTGGAGGTAAAGGCATGTACGGAATGCATGTTCATGAAGCGGTCATTGCGGCAAATAGCAGTGAGTCAGGTATAAGTATCCATTTTGTTAATGGAGCCTATGATGAGGGACAAATTATTGCCCAATTTAAGGTCGATCTTGATCCAAACGAAACACCAGAAACCTTAAGTTTGAAAATAAGAACTTTAGAGCATGAGTATTTTTCTGAAACAGTGGCTCAATTAGTCCAAGGTGATCATTAAGAAACTTGTCTTCCGAGGACCTCTGCAAAATGCCAACAATCTTCAAAGGAGTTGTAAAGGGGTGCTGGAGCAATCCGAATTACATTTGGTTCTCTCCAATCAGCAATGATTCCTTGTTCGGTAAGTAGATCAAACTTCTTTTTTCCGTCTTTTTTTAATACTAGGGATAATTGAGAACCCCTATCAAAAATAGAGTTTGGCGTAATGATTTTTAAAAAATCTTCATTTTCTGCAGATACTTTAAGTATCAGGTATTCAAGGTAAGCGGTAATTAAATCTCGTTTTGAACCTATTCGTTCCATCCCAGCTTCTTTAAATATTTGCAGTGATGCCAAATGCGCAGCCATACCCAATACAGGCGCGTTGCTTAACTGCCATCCCTCAGCACCCTTGATAGGAATGAATTTGTCTTCCATGAGAAAACGTTGTTCTTTGTCGTGGCCCCACCAACCAGCAAACCTTTTAAGCTCTGCGTTTTCTGCATGTTTCTCATGCACAAAAATTCCAGAAACCCCTCCCGGAGATGAGTTTAAATATTTGTAGGAACACCATGTTGCGAAATCAATATTCCAATCGTGTAATGACAGGTTTACATTTCCAGCAGCGTGCGCCAAATCAAAACCAACTACAGCGCCGGCTTTATGACCGGCCTTTGTGATTTCTTTCAGGTTAAAGAATTGTCCCGTATAGTAATTTACGCCACCCATAAAAACAAGTGCAAGTTCATCCTTATGCTTTTCAATTGCATCAAGAATGTCCTCATGTTGAATAGTTTCTTCACCATCTCTAGGACCAATTTCAATAAGATGTTCTTTATCATAGCCATGGAACTCAAGCTGAGACATTAAAGCATATTGATCACTAGGAAACGCTTTTTTTTCACAGAGGATTTTCGTTCTTTTTCCATTAGGCTGATAAAACGAAACCATTAGTAAATGGATGTTCGTTGTTAAGGAGTGGGTAATAACAGTTTCAATAGGTTTAGCTCCAACGACATAGGCACTTAATTCTGTGAGCTGTTCGTGGTAACTATACCAAGGCCGTCGAGACATGAAGTGACCTTCAACTCCGTATTTAGCCCAATCATCGAGCTCCTCTTCTATCATTTTTCGTGTTGACTTAGGCTGTAGTCCAAGAGAATTTCCTGTAAAATAAATAATGTCTTTTTTGTGGAAATCTGGAAAAAGGAATTTTTCTCGAAAGGCATTTAAAGGATCATTAGCATCCATTTTTTTTGCAAATTCTAGGCTAGATTCGAAGGTCATACGTTCTTATTATTGCTATTTTCGTGCTGCAAATATAAGATAATGAAAAGGAATGACACCTATACCTACTCGCGCTCAAGTAAATTGTTTTCTGCAGCTAAAAAAGTAATCCCGGGGGGGGTTAATTCACCTGTTCGGGCCTTTAAATCTGTGGGTGGTGAACCTATTTTTATTGAAAAAGCTGAGGGGGCATATTTATTTGATGCAGACGCGAATCAATATATAGATTTTATTGCCTCTTGGGGTCCAATGATCTTGGGTCATGCGCATGAGGAGGTTGTAAATGCCTTAACGGTGAGCGCGCAAAAAGGAACCTCATTTGGAATCCCAACAGCACTTGAAACTAAGATTGCCGAGCTTGCTTGTAAAATGGCTCCGAATGTCGATCAGATTAGATTTGTGAATTCAGGAACCGAAGCATGCATGAGTGCTATTCGTTTGGCAAGAGGTTTTACAGGTAGAGATAAGATTATCAAGTTTTCAGGTTGCTATCATGGGCACTCTGATTCTTTTTTAATAGAAGCAGGAAGCGGTGCTGTTACTTTCGGTAGCCCGAATAGTCCTGGTGTAACCCAAGGGACGGCAAAAGATACCTTACTTGCTCGATATAATGATTTAAATAATGTTGAAGAGATTTTTAAAGCAAATACTGGAGAGCTTGCGGCTGTTATTATTGAGCCAGTCGCGGGAAATATGGGCTGTATACCACCAGTAAAAGGGTTTCTTGAAGGGATTCGTCAGCTGTGTGATGAACATGGGGTGCTATTTATATTTGATGAGGTGATGACCGGGTTTCGACTGGCGCCGGGAGGAGCACAGGAATTGCTGGACATACGAGCGGACATTGTGACTTATGGAAAGGTTATAGGTGGCGGCTTGCCAGTAGGAGCTTTTGGTGCTCGAAAAGAAATCATGTCACATCTTGCTCCTGAGGGACCTGTTTATCAGGCGGGAACATTAAGTGGAAACCCTCTTGCGATGTCTGCAGGCTACACGACACTATCAATTTTACATAAAGACCCTGAATTGTATCAGCGTTTAAATCAAAAGACAACTTATTTAAAGGATCAAATGAAGCCCTTGTTGGATGAAAAAGGAATACCTTATCAACTTAATCAGTTGGGTTCAATGATGTCTTTACACTTTACGGAGCATCCTGTAACTGATTTTGAATCTTCGAGCACAGGGAATAACGCTTTTTTCAATGCCTATTTTCATGGGATGCTTGAGCGTGGAATTTATCTTCCACCGAGTGCCTTTGAAAGCTATTTCTTAAATGATGCCATAAGCTATAAAGATTTGGACTTTACGTTAGATGCTTTTCAAGAAGTTTTAATGGCGTTTTAAAAACAAAAGTTAGTCACATTTAATTTTATTGTGAACATTTATGGTTAGTTATTGTTAACGTATTGTAATCCCCAAGATTATTCACGTTGACACAACACAAAGGAAAAATATTAGAAAAAGCAGTTCGGGAAAGCGGTATACCTCTCACAAAGCTAACAAAGCGAATCAATAAGAGCCGCAGATGGATATATAATGCCTTTGAGAACCCCAATCTTTCTATTGAATACATCATCGAGATAGGTGAAATAATACATTATGATTTTTCTGAAGTCTTGGTGGAGCTTAAAAAATTCAAAATTTCAGCCCTGAAAAGTGGTCCTTCCGCGGATCAAGAATACCCTGAATATTGGAAAAACAAATATTTAGAGCTCCTAGAAAAGTATAATCAAATTTTAGAAAGAAAGTTAGCCTAACCCGGCCTACTTACTTAACTTTGTTTCGTGGTATTTATAACTGGATCTTCAGGATTAGTAGGCTCTCATTTAATCTATGCCCTAGCAGTTAAAGGGGAGAAGGTTAGAGCGTTATACCGTTCAAAAGAAAGTATAAAAAACGTACAAAGCCTTTTTGCGTACTACAATAAAGTAAACAACACCTCCTACTCTACGGATTTTGTTGAATGGGTTGAGGGCGATATCTTGGATACTACTTCCCTTGATTTGGCAATGAAAGGAATCAAGACAGTCTTCCATTGCGCAGCAACCGTTACTTTTTTAAAAGCTGATTTTCATACCTGTATCAAAGTCAACCGCATTGGAACCGCAAATGTAGTTAATGCATGCCTTACCAATAAAATTGAAAAACTCTGTTATGTTAGCTCAACAGCGGCTATAGGCACAGCCAAAGGTTTAATTACCGAAGAAACAAAATGGACACCTGGCCGATTGGTGAGTGGCTACTCAGTATCTAAGCATAGCGCCGAAAAAGAGGTTTTCAGGGGTGCTGCTGAAGGGTTAAAGGTTTCCATTGTGAACCCCTGCTTAATTCTTGGTCCTGGTAATTGGAATCAGAGCTCGCTTACATTATTGCAAGCAGCACTGAAAGCCCCTCCATTTTTTACCTCAGGGACAAATGCTATTGTCGACGCTCGTGATGTTGCAAATTTTTTAATACTATTGTCAGAATCTGATGAAAGTGAGGAAAAATATCTCTTGATAGGAGAAAACATTAGCTTTCAGGAATTATTTACAAAGTTGAGTATTCAGCTAAATGTGCGCAAGCCGAAATATAAAATGAATCCAATTGTGGCCAAATTATCCGCATTTATTTTAGAGTATGTGATGGGGTTTTTCGGAAAGAAAAGTCCTGTAAGCATAGAGAGTATGCAATCAGCATATAAGCAGTTGAGTTACAGTAATAAAAAAGCGAGAGAACGATTTAATTATACCTTTTATTCAGTAGATGAAAGCATTGAAAACGCGATAAATGGGAGGTTTGATGTTTAAAATATTAGGCAAAAAGCGCTCCGTACAGCACCTCATTATGGCGCTATTTTGTATCGTTTACTTAGTTGGAATTATTGGTTTTTTCAACCCTTTTCTTAGGGCTATTTGGCTTCCGATGTCTGGTTTGATTTTATACCTGACGACGTTTGGCGTTATTGCTTCGAGTAAGCAAAAAGGAAAGCTTACATTGTTCTTGTTTCTAGCTTTTTGTATCGGTTTTTCTTCAGAGGTAATTGGTGTAAAAACAGGTGTTTTATTTGGTGATTATAGCTATGGGAATAATTTAGGCTACAAGTTTTCGGGTGTACCCATCGTCATAGGATTACTTTGGGGGGTACTTGCGGTGAGCAGTGCTTCATGTGTAGCACAATTCCCATCCCTTAAAAAACAAGCACCATTTTTGGCAGCACTTCTAATGCTAGGCATCGATTATATCATGGAGCCCGTGGCTATTGCTAGTGGTTTTTGGAGCTGGCACGGTTCTGATGTACCTCTTTGGAATTATATTTGCTGGTTTGCAATCGCATGGATTTTACAGATTATATTGAAGAGAGGAATGTTTCTTGAATCGAACAAAGTCTTTAACCTAGTGTTCATCTTGTTGACAGTCTTTTTTTCTTTGTTAAATTTATACCAATGATGCTTATTCTCGGTCCATTAGTGCTAATTGCTTCCTTCTTCGGAATGGAATTTATGGCTTGGTTTACCCACAAGTATCTCATGCATGGCGGGATGTGGTTCTTTCATAAAGATCATCATCAAACAGAACCTGGGTTCTTTGAAAAAAACGATGTTTTTTTCCTCATTTATGCGGTGCCCTCTTGGCTGTTAATTATGTTAGGATCGATGAACGGAATGTGGATACCGGTATGGATTGGATTTGGAATTTTGGCCTATGGCATCTGCTATTTTTTAATTCATGACGTTTACATTCACCGCAGGTTTAAATGGTTTCGTGACATAGACCACCCCTATTTTTATGCGATTCGTAAAGCACACAAAATACACCATAAGTACAGAGGCAAAGAGGATGGTGAGTGTTTTGGAATGCTGATCGTACCTTATAAATTTTATAAAGAAGCGAAATTAACCTACGAAAGAAGAGGGCTTAAAAAATGAGTTTATATCTGATTTTAATGCTCCTGTCGTTTGGTTCATGTCTTGTCTTGAGCTTCGATAAAAAAGTAGCGTTTTATAAAAATATGCGCTTTTTTGTGCCAGCTGTTTTTACCATCGCTATCCCTTTTTTGATTTGGGATCAGTATTTTACCATTAACGGTGTTTGGGGTTTTAACGAGACTTACCTTCAAGGTTTTTTTATAGGGAGCCTGCCTCTTGAGGAGGTTCTATTTTTCTTCTTAATTCCTTATTGCTGTGTCTTTATTTATGAGGTACTTATTGCTTATTTCCCAAATGCATCCTTGAATAAACTCACTAAAATATTTTCCTTGATATTTGTTTTGTCTGGAACACTTTTAGCGCTCATGAACCTTGAAAATTGGTACACCCTCTCTGCATGCTCTTTGGCTGTTTTGTGTGTTGTTTTTGCGATGCGAGGAAAGTATATTTGGTATCCAAGAGCAGTATTTGCTTTTTTAGTGGCAATGCTTCCCTTTTTAATTGTCAATGGTGTGCTCACAGGAGCAGCGACTCCCGAACCAATCGTCTGGTATTCCGAGTTTCATATCACAGGTGCTAGAATTGTCACGATCCCAATAGAGGATGTTTTCTACAACTTCAGCTTGTTGATTCCAATTATGGGAATTTATCATTACCTCAGGGCTCGACATTATGGTATTGAAATGAAATAAACATCTGAAGGTTCAATTCTTTTTAAGTATAAAAAATTACAAATGGAGATTATCTCTATTTTCGTAATGTGTCTACAAAAATCAATAAATATAGCAGAAGAGGCGTTAGAACAGGATATGCTTCAACCGTCGTAGGAATCTCTCTGGTTCTTTTTATGATTGGTCTAATTTTGGGAGGTGTCATTGGGATTCAAGGCCTAGAAAAACAAGTAAAGGAGGATGTTCAGGTTGATTTGTTTTTTAACAGTGAGCTGAATGAGGCGGATATTAAAATGATAGAAATAGAGCTTCAGCAATGGCAGGAATTTAGTGAAGTTTATTTTGTTTCTCCTGAACGTGCAATGCAAGAATTTGAGGGAGTGGGAACGAGTAAAGAAGAGATGCTTGCAATTCTTGATGGTGAAAACCCATTACCCCCAACGGTTGTATTTAAGCCTCAAGCTGACTTTGCAAACGCTAAAGGTATGGCACTTATAGAGGAGAAACTTCAATCTAAATTTCCCGGTTCGATCGTAGAGGTGAGTTATAGTGAAGCAAGCCTTGAGGATGTAAATGTGGGATTCCAGCAATTTGTGTATTTATTATTTGGTGTCGCATTATTGCTTATTGTTATCGCTGTTGCTATGATCAACAACACCATACGGCTTGCACTTTACGCAAAGAGATTTACCATTAAGACTATGCAATTGGTAGGCGCAAAGGGTAGCTTTATACGAAGGCCATTTATTGTACAGGCCATCATTCAAGGTGTCCTATCGGCTATTTTTGGCTTGTTCCTTTTGGTACTTGTTTTTTATACGTCAAATAATATTTTTGATACGTTTGAGATTTCTTTTAGCCGTGATTCTTTTATAGTTTTGGCGGGAGCCATGCTTACATTAGGCATTTTTATGACGGTAATGTCTACTTGGTTTGCATTAAACAAGTATCTTCGCATGAGCATAGACGATTTATATTCATGATATGAAAAATTCAATTCCATCTGAACCACAAAAGGACGCAATCTCTCACTTTGGCTTCAACAAGTCAAATTATCGTTGGTTGTATATAGGACTGGCCCTTAATGTTATTGGGTTTATTTTAATGATAGGTGGAGGTGCTGAGCGTATGGATGAATTTGATGCATCTGCATTATTCAGCCACATGCGGATAACAGTTGCTCCTATATTAATTGTGGCAGGTTATATCTGTATTTTGTATGCAATTATGAAGCCGAATAAAAAATCCGAGGAATAACTCCTTTGCAATAATTCATGAGTTTTTTAGAAGCCATTATTTTAGCAATTATTGAAGGGCTTACAGAGTTCTTGCCCGTTTCTTCTACGGGCCATATGATCATTGCTTCGACCTTTATGGGCAATGCTTCCGATTCTTTCGTCAAGCTCTTTACTGTTGCGATTCAATTCGGCGCGATTCTTTCCGTTGTGCTGGTTTACTTTAAGAGGTTCTTAAAATCTATTAATTTTTATATACTGCTTTTCGTGGCATTTCTACCAACTGGAATTATTGGTCTATCCCTCAAAGGATATGTGGATGCATTATTAGAGGAAGTTGTTGTGGTCGCGATTTCATTGCTTATTGGTGGTGTCGTGTTATTATTTGTGGACAAGTATTTTGCGAAAAACGAGACGGAAGGAACCGATGTGGTTTCTTATAAAACCGCTTTTATAATTGGGATAGTACAAAGTATCGCTATGATCCCCGGAGTGTCGCGGTCAGCAGCGACAATTATTGGAGGGATGTCACAAAAGCTTACCCGAAAAGCAGCGGCAGAGTTCTCTTTTTTCTTAGCTGTTCCTACTATGTTTGCCGCTACCGTAAAATCCATGTGGGATGAAAAAGAGCTACTTATCGAATCTTCAAATAACGAGTGGGTGATTCTCTTAATAGGAAATGTAATCGCTTTTATTGTGGCGTATTTTGCCATTAAATCCTTCATATCATTCTTAAATAAAAATGGTTTCAAGGTCTTTGGATATTACCGAATTATCCTTGGAGGAATCATCCTTATCTTAATGGCGGCAGGTGTAAATCTTGAGATGGCGTGAAAGCGAGTAAGTTTCAGGAAGGCCACATGCTTTTAATCGACAAGCCCAAAACATGGAGCTCTTTTGATGTCGTGAATAAGCTACGCTGGCAAATCAAAAACAAGCTTAAGGTTAAAAAAATAAAGGTAGGTCATGCTGGAACCTTAGATCCCTTGGCAACAGGACTCTTGGTGTTGTGCACGGGGAAGTTTACGAAAAAAATTGAAGGACTTACTGCAGATCACAAGACCTATACCGGAACGATTCTTTTAGGAAAAACCACCCCTTCTTATGATTTGGAAACAGAATATGACGCTGAGTTACCCACAGAACATATTACTGAAACACTCATCGATGAGGTGCGTCAATCTTTTTTGGGCAAACAATTACAGACGCCTCCTATCTTTTCAGCCAAGCAAATAGATGGAAAGCGCGCCTATGAATTTGCAAGAAAAGGGGAAACGGTTGAGCTCAAGCAAAACCAAATTGAGATTTTTGATTTTACCGTCGATACGAGTGCCTTCCCCGAGCTTCACTTCTCTATTAAATGCTCAAAAGGAACTTATATTCGTTCGATAGCGGCTGACTTTGGTAAGGCGCTGAATAGTGGAGGGACACTCATTGAATTGCGCCGAACCGCCTCAGGGGACTTGGATATTAAAGATGCTTTAACGGTTGAAGAAGCCATAAAAATGATTCAAGAGAGCGAAATTTAGGTTAAGCCCTTTTTTAGTTTTAAAAATTCCCTATTTTTGTCGTCCTATTTAATAGGCCCGAGTGGCGGAACTGGTAGACGCGCTGGATTCAAAATCCTGTTCTTTCGGGAGTGCCGGTTCGATCCCGGCCTCGGGTACTAAAGAGGAGACTTTTTCACGAGAGTCTCCTTTTTTTGTTTTCAAACTCTGTAAAGCCTTGTTATTGTTTTTATAAGCACTCCATTTCGTTTCCTTCTTTATCCCAACATTTTCCACTAACCAACTTACCGTGATTAAATATTTTTTCTTGTGATAACTGACCATTTCTATTCCAAACTCTCATGAGTCCATCTACTTCACCATCTTTATAAATAGCCTCGTTAAATAATTGACCATTCTTGTACCAAACTTTATACAAACCGTCAGCCTGATTATTTTTATAATTTATTTCATATTGCAACTGTCCTTTAAAAAACCATATTCTGGTAATACCATTAAGCTGACCATTTTTGAATGTTCTTTTACTATATAAAGAACCATTGTCGTATCTGCTAATAACTACACCTGTAAAAGGAGTCATATCTTTTTTTAAGAAAGCTATTGTATCAGTTTTAGAAATTAAACTAATACCTGTAGGCATTTCAACCTCATCTTCCGTGTATTCTTTGAGTTTTGGTTTTAAACTTTCGGAAGCATTACTTGAGGCATCATTCCCACAACTAACCAATCCAACCAAGAGAAAAAAGAATAAATATTTCATAGTATAAATTTTCCACCAAATTAATAAATTCAAAAGCTTAAATCTAAAGGTTCGTGTAAAGACAGAATTTTAACTCGTATTTTCGATTTTAATCTTTTTTTCTAATGTAGGACTCGAACATTGTTCAATTTTCAATGAAAAAACCACTCGTTAAAGTGGCTCAAGTCTTTTTCGTGTTTCTGGAGTTTATTGCTTCTAATACTTCGGACATTCAATTTCTATACCTGAACCGTCCCAGCATTTTTCACTTATTAAAACATTATTTTGGTAAATTTTTTCAGACTCCAACTTACCATTCTCATACCAACCTCTATATAAACCATCAAACTTACTTTCATTACAATCAGCCTCAAATACTAACTGACCATTTTCGTACCACATTCTCCAGATTCCATATTGCTTTCCCCTTTTGTAATTACGTTTGGATTTTAACTGACCATTTTCGTGCCATTCTCTATGAATTCCATCATACTTTCCATCTTTGTAAACAAATTCTGACTTCAACTGACCATTACTATACCAATTTTTACAAGGTCCTTCTTTTTTCCCTCCTTTGTAATTTGCTTCTGATTTTAATTTTCCGTTTTTATACCATTTTTTCGAAATTCCTTCTTTTTTGCCATTTAAATATTGTTCTTCCAAAATTTCACCAGTATCAAAATGCTTTTTAATTGTATGTTTACCTTTTTCTTTTAGTTCTTCATTGACATCTCCACAACTAACCAATCCAACCAATAAAAACAAGAATAAATATTTCATAGTATAAATTTTCCACCAAGTTAATAAATTCAAAAGCTTAAAT